>JAGOCL010000007.1 GCA_017998755.1 Spirochaetota bacterium
TAAAAGGGAAAAATACCGAGATGTATTTTTGCGTATTTTCAACGGGATATTTGAACGACAAAGAAAACTTGACGTTAACTCCGTTTTGATAACCGGATTTTTCATAATTAATTAAAGAGAATTCAACGTTTTTATCGAAATATTTCTTCAATTCATTTTCATCTAAAATAATAGTCAGTAGTCTGTCCACGGTAGAGAGTTCGTCGATATTAGTTATTAAAGAAAAGAAGTCGTCGTAGTAAGAAATATTGAAATTTATTGTTCCGGTATGGTTTCGGTCGTCGAGAATTATTTCTTGGGTATAGCAGTTCGCAAATAAAAGAATAATAACGATTAAAAAAAATGCTTTATAAAACAGCTTCATTTAAGTTTATCGGGATCTTAATAATTATAGTAGTTCCTTTGTCTTTTACGCTTTCGATCCCGATCTCCCCTTTGTGATTTAGAATAATTTTCTTAGAAATAGCCATACCCAAACCGGTCCCGTTAGCTTTTCCGTAAGTTACAAAAGGTTCGAATAACTTGTTCTTGATATTATCGGGCATTCCGCATCCGGTATCGGCCAGCGAGAAAACGACAAAATCGTCGTCGAGCCGAGAGTTTATCGTAAAAGCTCCGCCCTTTGGCATAGCGTCTCTTGCGTTAGTAGCGATATTCATAAAAACTCTGGTAAGTTTTTCAGCATCGCAAACGATATCTCCGACGTATTCTAAGTTTGAAGAGATGGATATATTATTTTCCCTAAACAAAGGATGTATGAATTCTAAAAAATTGAGAGTGAAATTGTTGACGTTTGTCTTTTTGAAATTAAGTTTGGTTTCGCCTCGAGAGAAGTCTAAAAGTTCCTGAGCCATGCTGACAAGTCTGTTAATCGATTCGACAATTTTTTTGACATACTCCATATTTTCGGGAGACTTATATCCAATGAGTTCCGCATATCCCTTTATAACCGCCATAGGATTTTTGATATCGTGAATTATACCGTTAGCCATAGATCCGATGGTGGTAAGGCGTTCGCTGTTTTGTATCTCTTTTAACAGGCGGGTAGTCTCGATTGCCTTTGCCGTTTGATTAGCGATAATAGTAAGAACGCGTAGATCGTCGGCTTCAAATATTTCGCCGTCGTCGAGTTTGTTGATTACTTCGATGGCGCCTATTATTTTATCGTTAAAAACCATCGGGGCGCACATAATCGCTTTGGTTGGAAAATTTGCGTCTTTAGAAAATTTATCGTTCCATCTCGGTTCGTTTTTCAGATCGTTGGCAATAATAGGTTTACCTGTTTGGACTACCCATCCGACGATCCCTTCGCCGACTTTTAGTCGGATTTTAATAACTTCGTCGATTTTATCCGACTGAGTTTTTTTTACGTAAAGCTCGTCGGATTCGTAATTTTGTTTTAAGAAAATCGTACAGTCTTTAGCTTGAATTATATTCGCAGTTTCATGGGTTATAACCGCCAAAAGTTCGTCAAGATCGTAAAGCGCGCTGGTTGATTTCTCCAGTTCGTAGACTACCGATAGCTCTTTCTCTCTGTCTTTTAAAAAACTTTCAGTTTTTGCGCGCTCTTCTTCATTTTTAACAAAAATTGATTTTAAGTTCTCAATATTGGTTTTAATATTATCGGAAATAGAAGACGAGCTTTGGGATTGTAATTCGTTGATATCTTTTAGTAAGTTGTTGAAAATAATATCCGCTTTGTTCATAATAAATCGACGATCCCTGTAAATATATTTTTTAAGATTATAATAAAATATTGCGCTTTTTGCAAGAAATAAAATATTTTATATTTACAAAATATAACATTTCATTTAAAATCTTTTATTGGAAATTTTATTTTTAATGTATTATAATAGTAAGTTGTGAGATTGAAGCGGAAACTATGGATAATTATAAAAAAAGCATTTTATACATTGAAGACGAATCTACAAACAGACTTTTGGTTCGTAAAATTCTTGAACCGGAAGGGTATATTGTTTTTGAAGCTGAAGACGGTATAACGGGAATAGAAATTGCCGCGCGAGAAAACATAGATCTGATACTTCTAGATATTAATATGGCCGGTATGAACGGTTACGAGATCGCTACAAGAATCAAAGCGATGGACAATCTTCAAAAAATTCCATTAATTGCTTTTACCGCCAACGTTATGAAACACGCGAGGGCAAAAGCGTTGATATCCGGTTGCGACGGGTATATGACAAAACCAATTGAAAGAGGCGCATTTCTGCAGAATTTACAAGAATATTTTGACGGTAAAAAGGATTTCATCGAAAACGATAAGATACCGGAGCTTATTAAAGAATATAACGTAGAATTAGTTAAGCATCTTGAAAAAGAAGTAAGAGAACTAAAAAGGGTAAACGAAGAGATGAGGGAATTAGATAAAATGAAGTCGGATTTTATCTCGATAGCGTCTCACGAGTTGCGTACGCCGTTAGTTACGATAGTAGGTTATCTGGGTTTGGCTCTTTCAGACCGGCTTGGCGGTTTAACTCAGCAACAATTCAAAGCTCTTAGCGTTGTTGAAAGAAACGCCAAAAAACTTGAAAGAATAGTTAGGGATCTGTTTACTCTATCACAAATCGAAGGTCAACCGTCGATTATATTAACAGAAATGTCGAACCCTATTCAGATTGTTGAAACGGTTTTGGAAGATCAGGCGTTAATACTTGCCGATAGAGAACTGGAAGCCAAACTTATAATCGACGGCGTTATTCCTAAGATCGAATGCGATCCGGATAAAATTAGTCAGGTTGTGTCTAATATTCTTAATAATTCGATAAAATATACAGAAAACGGCGGTTCGATATATTTAACTATCAAATACCCCTCCGAAAGCATATCAAGGATATCTCAACTTGATAATAATCAATACCTAGATATAATTATTGAGGATACCGGTATCGGAATACCCGAGTCCAAGTTGACAAAAATATTTGAAAAGTTTGTAGAATTATCAGATATTGAAAAACATCACTCTTCTGAAACCGAGTTTATGGGGGGAGGTACGGGATTGGGGTTGTCGATATGTAAAGCGATAATAAAACAGCATAAAGGTTATATTTGGGCGGAGAAAAGAGAAAAAAGGGGAACAAGGTTGACCGTAATACTTCCGATATGTCAAAAAGAGGTATGTCCGATTATTTAACTAAGCGCAATAGGTAGCGAAATGCAAAATCCATGGTTGGTTTTTATTCGGCCGTCTTTATTAATTTCGTACCAGTCTTTAAGATAATAGTATTTGATATTTCCGTTAAAAGTTTCAACAAATTTTTCTACAAACGTAGGGCCTAATCCTCTTCGTATCTTAATAGTTTCTTCTACCGTAAAATAACTTCCTTCTATATGAACAGGCTCAGTCGAATCCGAATAGCGTAAAAGTAAGTTGTTATCCTCTTTTTTTATCGAAATATAAATATCTTTGGAATTAATCGACTTAAATCCCTTTAAGGAAAATTGAAAAAGATTTTCAAGAATTTTATTTAATAATTCCAAAGAGTAACGAATAGTTATCTCGTTTTCAAAAAAAATATTTAAAGATATCTTTTTATCAGTTATTGTTTCATTTTTTGTTTTATAAAAGTTTTGTACGGCTTGCGTAACTTCAAAATCAGTCTCGTCAAGATCGATTTTGTCCATAGAAAAATAGTCGATGTTAGAAAGCATATCTTCAATGAACATCCCCGAGTGAAAAATATTTTTTAGATAACCTCTTACTTCGTCGTTAACAGTTTCGTCTATTTGTATTATTGAAGAAAATCCTATAATAATATTTAAAGGATTACGAATATCGTGTATTAATTGAGGTATCGCTTTTCCGAATAATTCATTGTATTTTGACATATCGTTCATGAGATTATATTATATAAAATTATTTTATTAGTCAATATTTCTATAACGAATTTTAAAATATTTACCGGAAAGAATATTCTATTTATATGGTAGACATATTGCGGTAAGTTTTACGTTGTGTTTTTTTAGCGCGGCGACGGCGTCGTCCTGAGAAATTTTGCCTCTCGGTCGCGAATGAGCCGGAGCGTCGGCTATCAAAAACGCTAATCGCGCTCCGGATTGAAAATCCAGTTCGTTTATTTTACAAATCGCTTCATAGACCGCTTCGGGGATATCGTCGCCGCCGGCAACCGCGATAGAATTGATGAATTTATCGTATTCGGAGGCAATCGACGTAAACGGATAAATTCTATTGAGATAAACGTCGCCGTAATCTTTATATAAAATAAGCGCTATTCGTAAAGGGGAATTTTTTTCTAGAGCGGTTTGTTTTAATTTTTGAAAAGATTGTTTAAAAACGGGAATTTCTTCTTTCATCGATAGAGTAGTATCTATGAGAAATACGACGTCGATCGTTTCGTCTGAATTTATTTTATCAATAAAAGCATCCGTGAAAATATCGTAGAGATTGTCTTCGTCGGTTTTGACAACTAGCTCGCCGTCGCTTTTATCGGTAATATTGTGAAAGTTGTCCGGCATATTAGTCGCGAAATTACCGGTATTAAATTTCAATTTTAGCGTTATCCACTGATCTTTAAATTCTCCCGAATAATCGGCAAAGTGTTTCTCAAAAATTCGTAGATTTATTTTTACTCCGGGAGCTATCCGCAGTTCCCCTTTTCTTTGCCAGTCGTATCCGAAAATTACTTTTTTAGGGAGAAAAAAATGAAACGCTTCTTTTAAAATTTTATGCGGTTCGGGGGTCGAATCCACCAAAAAGAAAACGTCGTATTGAGTTTGAAGAACTTTGTCGTCTAATATTCGTAGTTCGTTGCCGTTGCAATGATGGAAAATTTCCGTTCTAAGTCCGTAATTTGTTTTTTTAAGCGCGGGATCTTTCTGCGATTCGGTTAGAAGTATGGAATTAAAACCCGGTTTTTTCTTTATATATAGATCGTAGCCGCCGTCGGCTTTTTCAAATATATATTCGTCGTCTTTGATAAAACCAATTTCCGGATATAAATTTGAGTTGAATAAAGTAAAAAAAAATATTACTATAGAAAAATATTTTTTTAACATATATGTATAATCGGAATAAATCTCTATGATAATAAGCGCCGGCGCTAACAAAAATACTATTCTTCTTACTATAATATATATCTATTTAGCGTTATCGATAGTATTTGCCTTACCTATAATAATATATCTCTTATTTTTTCACGGAAAGGATGTTATTTTTCTAACGTCTTTAGCCGCGGCGTTTTATTTTAATTTTGATCTGATTACCGTAATTTTCTTAACCGTTTCTATGTCTTTAGTTATGACTATTGATCTAAGATTTATTCAGAATACGGAAAAATTTAAAAAAAACAGGACTATTAATGATATTTTTCCGGAAGAGACAAAAATATATTCAAAATTTATAGTAAGTTCGTTAAGCGGTTTTTTTGAGGAAATATTTTTCAGGGGATATCTGTTTTATCTTCCGTCTCTTTTTTTGGGAAAATTGTTTTATAATAGCGTCGTTTATATAACTGTTATTGTATTAATATCAATAATCTTCGGCTTACTACATATCAATCAGGGTATGTCGGCCGCGGCGTTAAGCGGAGCAGTATCGATAATATTTTTTATATCTATAAAACTATCTTCTTCTCTATGGTACCCGATCTTTTACCACTTTTTGTTTAACTTTATACAACTTGCCTTTATTTTACCTTACAATAGGAAGATGAGCCGCGCTAATATATAATACCCGCGTAACCTACAAAACTACTGTCTTCGCTAACGTCGTAACTTGTACTGTAACCGATTAATCTGCCCTTTGATACGTTTTTCTTTTGAGCGGCTACGATTGATGCGAACGCGGCTCCGGACGAGCAGGCGGAACTATTAGTCAAGGCGTATTTTAGCGATTCTTCGCCTTGTAAAGCGAGAAGTAAATCGATGTATTTTTTATCGTTAACGTTTCTTATCCAATCAATACCTTTCATGGATTTGTCGTGATGATAAAAATTATATCTTGGTCCGTAATGCGTCAAATCGGTTGAACCGATAAAAATAGCCCGATAATTGAATTTTTCATATAATTTTTCAACAATATCCCTTACTTTCTGGTTTGGAGGAAGATAAATAGCTGTTATTGTAACGTTTCCGAAAAAATATTTAATTATGGGTAGTAAAATCTCAATCGTATTGTCCTCGTGATAGGGCAACGGATGTATGTTGAAATTTTCAAGAATGAAATCTAGAATTTCTTTGTTGTTTTCAAGAGTACCGAAAGGGGTTTCGGCAAAGTCGAAGGTTTCTACGACAGGCAGATTCATCTCCCCTAAGTGCCCGCCGAAAATAAAAATATGCTTAATATCGCCGTTTTTTTCTTTCATCAGTCTGATCGTGTTTATAGCCAGATCTCCGCAAAAATACCATCCGGCGTGCGGAACTATAGCAGATATGGGAGTAATTCCTTCCAGAAAAATATCGTTATTTATATGGCGTTGAATATCGGTTTTACAACTGTTTTTTGACGAAGAATACCAGCCGTTCATAGATAATAACATAGGTCTATTCATAAAAAACTCCTTCGTTGTTAGACGTTGTCCCCTTTCGCGACTTTATTATAACAGTCGCTTCGTTTAACGGAATTATAGAAAAAGAAACCGTTCTTTGCTTATTATAGTATAATAAACGAAATAATTAAAGTAAAATATTTTTAAAAAAAAATCGTTATGTTTCAAGATTATAAAATAATATGCCGAAATTTTAAAGTCGATTGGAGATTAAATGAGGTTCTATATACTAATTTCGGTATTATTTGTTTTTTCTTTAGATATTTTTTGCGCGACAGAGTCATACAAATACCATACCCTTAAAGAAGGGGAGACGCTTTGGAGAATCAGTAAGAATTATAAGGTTTCGCTGGATAAACTTTGTAAATTAAACAACATTAAAGACGTTACAAAAGTCCGAAAGGGATTTGTAATTAAAATTCCGACGGGAGTCGTTATAAGCGATAAAAAAAAGGTAAGGGAATATTTTAATTTTTGTTCTCCCGTAAAAGGGGATATAAAGCCTTTTGTTACTCCGAATTTTAAAGGAGTGATAATTTTTGGAGATAATCCTCAAGAGTCGGTAAAAAGCGTTTCAGAAGGAGCTGTAGGATTTATCGACGATCTAGACGGCTACGGACTAAGCGTAATAATAAAAAATAACAATAATATTTTGACAATTTATTCGGGATTCTCAGTCGTTTATGTAAAAAAAGGCGAAAACGTCAGAAAAGATCAGATTATCGGTAAAATCGGATCTTTGCCTCGATACAACAAAGCCGGAATATTCTTTTCGATGAAAAAAGATAATAAATATCTGAGATACGAAACAAGTAAAGCTCAATTCTTTTATGAATAAACTTTTATAATTTATTGCGTAGTAGAGGTTGAAAATTTAGCTTCTATGGAATATATATCAAGCTTTATATCTCCTGATAAATCTGCCGTAAATTTATCCAAACCAAAATCGCTCGCTTTGATGTAAAGATCGAAGTCGTCGTTTGTAGACATCGGCCAATCATTAATCAAAGTTTTACCGTTATGCCATAGAGATAGCGGGGCGGAGGGATCGTTAGTCGCTTCCGGCATAGTTAGGATTATTGAATTACTAAAAGTATCTACTTCCCAATATCCGGGATTGTCCTTGCTTATTATATCTATAGCGACGTCGCCGCTTGCGTCGTAACCTTTGATATAGAATCTGTCTTTTCCGGTACGGTTGTCTTCGAAAGTCAAACTAATATTTTTGAGACGAACTCCAAATAAATCGCCGAAAATCGGGCTGTAGGCGTCGGGACTAAGATCGTTAGTCCCCGTCCATTTCTTGTAACTATCGTAAAGCTCGTTGTATTGATAAAAAGTAACTGCGCTGAGCGGCCACGACTTTTGTATTTTTAACGGATCAAGTATTACTCCGCAAGAGATAAACAAAGCAATAATAACTAATGTCTGTAAAAGCGCTAAAAATTTCTTCATTTACGTTAATATACTGTAAAATCAATTCTTAGTCAATAATTATAATTATTAGAGACCGATTTGATCCGCTACTTCCTTCATGGAATCTATACCTATCTCGACAAATTCGTCTAAAGTCAGTCCGATGTTTTCGCAAAGTAAAATATTTTCTCTACTAACGTTAGCGGCGAAAAGTTTTTCTTTCATACGTTTGACAACAGATTTAGTTTTGACGCTCGCTACTTTTTTATCGGGGTACACTTTAGCCGTCGCCGCTATTAGCCCTGTTAGACTCTCGGCGGCGGTAAGCGCAAAATCGAGAAAGTTAGTTCTTATTGTTCCGTTACCTTCTTCGTTGTGAGCTTTTATTGCGTGAATTACAAGTTCGTTAACCCCAAGTTTAGAAAGCCACTCTCCGCCGACTAATCCATGCTTGTCCATAACAGGCCCGATCTCGTCAAGGTCTATATCGTGCAGAAGTCCAGTATAATAATAATTTTGTTCGTTAAGTCCGAATTTTTTAGCAATACCTTTCATAACGGCTCCGCTCGATATCGAATGAGCTATTAAGCTCTCTTTTTGAAGTTTTTCGGTAAATAACTTATCTAATTTATCGTATCCGATTCCCAAATCTCTTATATCTATTGGGAGGAGCTTTGCAGTTTCGTTGTTCTTTTTTGTATCGTTTCCCTTAGAATTATCAATTTCGTTTTTAATAGTCGCGTTATCTAAAAACTCTTCCTCATTATTTGCTTCGGCGTCTGAATCGATAGGCCGCATTAAAGGAAATAAAACAACCTCTCTTAAATTCTCTTGATTGGTTAATAGAGCTACAAACCTATCGATACCCATGCCAAACCCCGATATAGGCGGCATACCGTATTCCATACAGGTTATAAAGTCTTCCTCCATAATCATAGCTTCTTCGTCCCCTTTTTCTCGTTCGACGGCTTGCTTCAATAATCTCTCTCTTTGATCGATAGGATCAATTAGTTCAGAATATGCGTTTACAACTTCCCAGCCGTTTACTACGAGTTGAAATCTATCCGTAATAAGAGGATCGTTGTCGTTTCTTCGAGCAAGAGGAGATAAATCTATGGGATGATGAATCAGAAATTGAGGATTAATCATCTTAGGCCTCGCTACTTTTTTGTACAGCTGATCTATAAGATTGCCTCTGCCGATTTTATTAAAATCAACGCCTTCAAGGACAATCTTTTTTTCTTTAATAATTTTCACAAGATCTTCTTTCGCGGGAAATTGATCGATATCAATATCGGCGTGGCGCAATATTAAATCGCGAAAACTTGTTCTTGGCCATTTTCCTTCAAAATCTATCTTGGTTCCCATATATTCAAGCTGTAAACCGCCATGTACTTCTAAAAGTATCTGTTTAATCAGTTTTTCCGTGAAATTCATGTTATCTATATAGTTCCAGTACGCGGCATAGTATTCGACCATTGTGAATTCCTGCAGATGACTCGGATCCATACCTTCGTTTCTGAAACATCTTCCCATATCGTAAACTCTGTCGAAACCGCCGGCAATAAGACGTTTTAGGTAAGTTTCGGGAGCAATACGGAGATACATATCGATATCTAACGCATTATGATGAGTTTTGAAGGGTTTAGCGAGCGCTCCCGAAGGTTTTACTTGTAACATCGGCGTTTCAACCTCGACAAAGTCGTTAGCGTTAAGAAAATTCCTGATAACATTAATAAGTTTGGTTCTTTTCAGAAATCTGTCTCTAGTCTCGGAATTCATGATAAGATCGAGATACCTCTGTCTGGAGCGGGACTCAAGATCGGTAATTCCGTGGAACTTTTCGGGAAGAGGTCTGATAGACTTTGATAGAAGTTCGTATTTATCGACTCTTAGCGTTAGCTCTCCCTTTTCAGTACGGTATATCTCGCCGAAAACCGAAACGAAGTCGCCAACGTCTATCATTTTTTCAAAAAATTTAAAGCTTTCCTCGTCAATATTCTTTTTATTTAAAGATATTTGTATCCGATCGTAAAAATCCTGAATTGTCGCAAATATCAATTTTCCAAACGACCTTTTTAGTACAAGCCGTCCGGCAAGATTAATATTATTATCGCCGACGTTTAATTTGCGAGCTTCGGCAATATTATGCGTTCTTTCGCATCTGTCTAGAAACGGATTCTTTCCCGTATCTCTAATTTTTCCGATTTTTTGGATTCTAACGTCTCTTTCGTCGCTTGGATTCATATATATTCCTTTATAATAAAATAATGTTTTTTATCTCTTATTAGTTAAACCTAAATTTAAAACAATGATTTACGCGCGAGAGCTATTTGAATAAAAACAGCGTTATACTTTTATCATATTTTTAATAAAAAGTCTATAATTCAATTTAAATTTCTGGCAATCTGGTATTTGTTCTATCGGCGGATAATAATAATGATTGACGCATACTCCCATTATAACAATTAAAAACTGGAATGTTATATAAAATTAAAGAAAATAAATGCGACAATTGTATTAATTTTAAAAAAATATTTTTTTTAAGATATATATTGTAAGTTCCCTGCTTTTATTTTACAATCTATAAGTAATTTTGATTAAAAATAGGAGGATATCTATGAATATCGAAAATCCGCTTAAAATTGCAAAGAAATCGGGTTGCGATTGCGAAAATATTTCAGAAGACGAAAAATTTTCACGACTTGGGGAACTTTTGGGTATTTTTAAAAATGAAAAGGGCAATCTGATAAGTTCTTTATATCTGGCTCAATCGATTTTCGGATATTTACCTGAAAAAGTAATAAAATTTGTAGCGCAAGAACTTAATTATCCGGTTATAAAAGTAGAAGGAGTCGCAACTTTTTATTCTTTCTTCAGCAAATTTCCAAAAGGGAAATTCTCTATCAAAATATGTCTCGGCACCGCCTGTTACGTACGCGGAGGAAAAGCGATTTTAGAAAAAATCAAAAAAGACTTAAAAATCGACGTAGGCGAAACAACCGAAGACGGGCTTTTTTCTCTTGAAGTGGTAAGATGCGTCGGCGCCTGCGCCCTTGCGCCGGTAGTCGTCGTCAACAACCTTACCCATAGAAGATTGAAAGAGAATAAAATAGGAGACTTACTAAATAACTATAAAAAAAGCGCTAATATCGGAGGAGAAACTAAATGATAAAAAACATATCCGATTTGGAAAAAATTAAAAACTTATATAAACAAACTGTAGCCGATAGAACTATCGGGGCAAGAACCGACGTTAAATACGTCTTAGTTTGCGGCGGAACGGGTTGCGCCTCGTCCGGTTGTCAAGAAATAATGAAAAGATTTAACGAGAAAATTACAGAAAAAAAAATCTCAGATAAAATCAAAGTAATACAAACTGGTTGCAACGGGATTTGTCAATTAGGTCCTGTTGCGACGGTTTACCCCGAAGGCGTGTTATACACCAAATTACAACCAAGTTACGTCGACAGAATCGTTGAAGAACATTTGATAAATGCGACATATGTCGACGATTTTGTTTACAAAGATTCGCAAACAGGCAAATCTATACATTCAATCGACGATATCCCCTTTTTTAAGGATCAAGTAAAATTTGCCAGAAAATTAACGGGGATTATCGATCCCGAAAAAATTGAAGAATATATAGGCGCCGACGGGTATTCGTCTTTGGCAAAAGCGCTAACTCAAAACGCGCCCGACGGAGTTATTAAAATAATTAAAGATTCGGGATTACGAGGCAGAGGGGGCGGCGGGTTTCCGACAGGGCTCAAATGGGAACTGGCGGCGAAAGAAAAACCTAAGGACGGTATGAAGTACGTTATATGCAACGCCGACGAAGGCGATCCCGGCGCC
Source organism: Spirochaetota bacterium (assembly GCA_017998755.1). GTDB lineage: Bacteria > Spirochaetota > GWE2-31-10 > GWE2-31-10 > MWDO01 > MWDO01. The sequence continues at coordinate 11,796 of JAGOCL010000007.1, forward strand.
TTTATGGATAGAAGTCAGCTCGAAGGAGATCCCCATAGCGTAATCGAGGGGATGATTATAGCCGGTTACTCTATAGGCGCTTCTCACGGCTACATTTACTGTAGAGCCGAGTACCCTTTAGCAATCGACAGAGTAGAAATTGCTCTTGAGCAAGCCAGAAAAATAGGACTTTTAGGTCAAAATATTTTGAATACGTCTTTCGATTTTGATATAGAAGTGAGAATGGGAGCGGGGGCGTTTGTATGCGGAGAAGAGACGGCTCTTATTTCGTCTCTACAAGGAAATAGAGGCGAACCTAAGCCAAAGCCCCCTTTTCCGGCTCAAGAGGGGGTATGGGAAGCTCCGACTATAGTCAATAACGTCGAGACATTCGGCAACGTTCCGCCTATCCTCAAATATGGCGCCGATTACTTTAATAAAATGGGAACGGAGAAATCTAAGGGAACTAAAATCTTTGCTCTTGCGGGAGCCGTTAAAAACGTTGGACTTATCGAAGTCCCGATGGGTATATCGCTTGGCAAAATAATATTCGACATAGGGGGAGGAATAATAGACGATAAGGAATTTAAAGGAGCTCAGATAGGCGGTCCGTCCGGCGGGTGTCTTCCGAGAAAGCATCTCAATATACCCATAGATTACGAATCCCTAAAGGGGGTCGGAGCGATGATGGGGTCCGGCGGACTAGTAGTTATGAGCGAAGATACATGTATGGTAGATCTGGCTAAATTCTTTATGGAGTTTATTCAAGACGAATCTTGCGGAAAATGTCCGCCGTGTAGAATTGGCACAAAAAAAATGCTTGAAATTCTTCAAAGAATTTCGGAAGGCAAAGGAGAAGAATCCGATATTGAAGAGCTAGTTAGTTTAGGAGAAGATATCAAAAATTCCGCTATATGCGGCCTCGGTCAAACAGCCCCTAATCCGGTATTATCTACAATAGCCAATTTCAGAGACGAATACATGGAACATATCAAAAATAAAAAATGCCCAGCCGGAGTCTGCGCAGATCTTATCTACGCGCCATGTCAAAACGCATGTCCTGCGGGAGTTAACGTTCCGGCGTTCGTCGCTCTCACAAGCAAAGGAAGATACGAGGAAGCTCTTAGAGTACACATGGACCGCAATCCCTTTCCAATCGGTTGCGGAATGACCTGCACTCACCCTTGCGAATCAAAATGCAGAAGGGCAAAACTTGACGAACCGATAGCAATTCGAGAGATAAAAAGATTTATGGCTGAAAAAGGAGGACGCGAAGGTTCATTATATCCCCTGCCGGAAATAATCAGCAGAAAAGACTCCGAAAAAAAGAAAATAGCAATAATCGGAGGGGGGCCTTCGGGACTCACTTGCGCGTATTTTTTAAGAAGACTTGGACACAAAGTTATGATTTACGAGGCTCAAGAAAAACTCGGCGGTATGATGATGTACGGCATCCCCGAATACAGATATCCGAAAGCCCTGCTTGAAAATGAAATCAGAAATATTTTAAACTTGGGAGTAGAATATAAATGCAATACCAAAGTCGGTAAAGACGTCTCTTTCGACGATTTAAAAAATAGTTACGACTCGTTAGTTATCGCCGTCGGAGGATGGGAGAGTAAAAAACTCGATATACCCGGCGAAGAAGCGGAAGGCATTGTGTCCGGTAAAGATTTCCTCTGGATGGTAGCTCATAACGATTTAAAAAAACTAAGCGGAAAAGTCATCGTTATAGGCGGCGGGAATACCGCTGTCGACGTAGCTAGAACTGCGTTAAGACTTGGAGCCGATAGCGTTATGCTAGCTTACAGAAGAACTATCGATCAGATGCCCGCCGAAAGAGAAGAGGTTTCCGAACTGATTGAAGAAGGAATTTATCCTACCGAACTGCACGATATCGACGAGATTATCGTTAAAAATGGAAAAGTAACGGGCATAAAGTGCAGAAAACAATCTCTTGGAGATTTTGATTCGACAGGAAGAAAAGCTCCAAAACCCATTATCGGTAAAGAAGGGGAAATAATATTTGAATGCGACTACCTTATCCCCGCAGTCAGTCAAGCTATCGATTTATCGTTCGCTCAAAATATCGAAAAAAACAAAAATGGTACGATCAAGATAGATAAAGATACTTTTCAAACCTCAGATCCGAAAGTTTTTGCATGCGGCGACGTTGTAACAATTGCAAATCTCGCTATCGCGATAGGAAACGGCGAGGCGGTCGCGGTTTCTATTGAAAAAACGCTTAATCCCGGAGCTCTCAAAGAATTTAGCTGGAGAACCCCTAAATCTCCGGACGTCTATTTTGATCCCGACGAAGAACCTGTGGAAAAACCGAGGGTAAAAGTTGAATATTCGGCCGTTGAAGAGCGAATTAAGAATTTTCTTTTAGTAAACCGTGGGGTTAACTGGGAAGCAAAGATCAAAGACGAAGCTAAAAGATGTCTTAGATGCGATTACAGGGATAATTGATATTTTTAAGAGGAGAATTTTTATGATAAAATTAACTATAGACGATAGAGAAATCGAAGTTCCCGAGGGAACGACCGTCCTAAGCGCGGCAAAAACGGCCGGTATTGATATACCGACTTTATGTTTCCTTGAAAACGTCCACTCCGAAGGAATTTGCCGAATGTGCCTGGTGGAGGTGGACGGAAGACCGAATTTACTCGCATCTTGCGTTCTTAAAGCGGCAAACGGTATGAAAATAAAAACCAATACCCCTAAAATTTTAAGATCAAGAAAAACCGCTTTGGAATTAATTCTATCGAGACACGTTCAAGATTGTTTGAGATGCGAAAGAAACGTTAATTGCGAACTTCAGGCTTTAGCCGGTCAACTCGGAGTAGATTCGTTCAGATTTAGCGAAGATATAAAGGACCGAATTATCGACGACTCATCTTATTCGATAGTAAGAGATTCAGGAAAATGTATACTTTGCAGAAGATGCGTATCGGCGTGTCAGGAAATTCAGACTGTTCACACAATCGGCGTGATAGGAAGAGGGATCAAGTCTTTAATCTCTCCCGCTTTTAACATAATGGGAAACGCCGTGTGCGTTAATTGCGGTCAATGTTCAGCCGTTTGCCCGGTCAACGCCATATATGAGAAAGACGAGATCAAAGCCGTTGAAAAAGCCCTAAGAGATCCCGATAAATTCGTCGTCGTCCAAACCGCTCCGGCTATACGAGCGGCTTTGGGGGAGACTCAGGGGCTTCCGCCCGGAACCTGCGTTACTAAAAAAATGACGACGGCTTTGAGATCTTTGGGATTCGACGCAATATTCGATACAAATTTCTCCGCAGATCTTACAATAATGGAAGAGGGGACTGAGCTTTTAAATAGATTAAAAAAAGTTATCCTAGATAAAGACCAAAACGTAAAACTTCCGATGACTACAAGTTGCTCGCCGGGATGGGTCAAATTCTTAGAACACTACTTTCCCAAACTTACCGATAACGTTTCTACGGCAAAGTCGCCTCAACAGATGATGGGCGCCGTAGTTAAAACCTATTACGCTAAAAATAAAAATATCGATCCCAAGAATATCGTAGTAGTATCGATAATGCCCTGTACGGCAAAAAAATTTGAAGCTCGTAGACCCGAGATGTTTTCAAGCGGTTTTCAAGACGTAGATTACGTCCTGACGACTAGAGAATTGGGTAAAATGTTAAATAAAAACGGTATAAATCTTAAAAATCTTCCCGACAGCGATTTTGACGATCCGTTAGGTAAATCAACCGGGGCGGCGGATATATTCGCTAATAGCGGAGGAGTAACCGAAGCCGCGCTACGAACAGTTTACGAAATTGTTACCGGAAGAGAACTTCCATCCGAAAACCTGCATGTTAAGGATCTAATGGATATAGAAGGAGTCAGAGAGATTTCTTTGACCTTCGACAACTGTTTACCCGAGTACTCTTGGCTTAACGGCGTTAAAGCGAACGTAGCGGTCGCGTCCGGCCTTAAGAACGCCAGATACCTTATGGAAAAAGTCGAGGCCGGAACCGCTCCATATCATTTTATTGAAATAATGTGTTGTCCCGGAGGTTGTATAGGCGGCGGCGGACAACCTAGGATGACGACCGACGAAATTAGAAGATTAAGATTTAAAGCTATAAAAACCGAAGACGAGGGAAGATTATTAAGAAAATCCCACGAAAATCCTTCAATAAAAGAGATATATGAGAAATTTCTCGGTAAACCCAATAGCGAATTGTCGCATAAATTATTACACACAAAATATACAAAAAGAAATATTTATTAATTAAAATAATGATTTTTTATTTTTTTGTGTTATAATATATCTTGCGATAGAAGGAGGATATTTTTATGAAAAGAAATTTTATAGTTATTATATCTCTGTTTTTGATAGCTTCTTTCGGTTTTGCTAAAGAAGCGTTTGTGAAGGCTCGAATTTGCCCGTATTTTCAAGAAGCCAGCATGTCTTCTACTAAAATCGGGGCTTTAAATCATAACGACAAGGTAGACGTTATCGAAGTAAAAGGGGACTGGAGTTTTATCAAAATAAACGGCGTCTCGGGATACGTCAAGAATATGTTTTTAGGCGACGCGCCCGGAGTTAAAGTAAGTAGCGTTGCGGATAGTAAAACAGATTTGTCTTCCGTAGAGATACGAAAAAGAGCCAGTAACTTTACGTCAAGCGCGGCGGCCATAAGAGGGCTTTCGAGCGAAAGCGTAAGAGATCGAGAAAATTTATCTTTCAACGACTATGATTTTGAATCCATAAAGTGGATTGAAAATACGTTCAGTTTTACGGAAGAAGAACTAATGGCGTTTTCTGAAGTAGAGTTTATAAATTTCTAATTAAATTAAAGATTATTTAATATAAGGTCGTCTTATTAGAAGACGATCTTTTTTTTTGCTTAAATTTTTAAAAAACTAAATATTTATACTTTTTTATTTACAATATGGTACAAAATATTTATAATGTGATGATAATTGTTAAAAATTGTATAATACAACGAGGGAGTATATGAAATTTCTAAAAATTGTGTTAGCGTTTTCTATTTTAATCGTAAGTTGCAAAAGTATGGAAGAAATAAAACGCGAAAACGAAGTTGAAAAACAGCTCGAGGTTGCGGAAAAAGAGAAAGAGGTAGGAAGAGCGGCATTCGCTAAAATCGCCGGAAAATACGGCGTATTAAAAAACGAAGAAGCGACGTCTTACTTAAACAAACTCGGCAAGTCGTTGGCCCTTTATACGGAGCGACAAGAAATCGAATACTTTTTTGCTATATTAAATACGGATCAAATAAACGCTTATTCGCTTCCCGGCGGATACATATTGATATCTAAAGGGACTATAAACAGCATAGATAATCAATCGGCTCTGTTAGGCGTTCTAGCTCACGAGTTGGGGCATATTAATAAAAAACATATTCTGAAAAGAGTTAAAGTTGAAGTCAGATATAACTTCTTCGAAATGTTGGCGCGTATTATTTCGGGACCGAGACAAGTAATAACAAATATCGCTAATCAGATATCCGATCAAATCGAGGAAGAACTTTTTATCAAAGGGCTCGATAGCGAAGACGAATTTGAAGCGGACAGATACGCTCTCGATCTGTTACAAAGTCTTAATATTAACGCTCGCGCATACATAGACTATCTTGCGTCGTTGTCCAATTACCCGGACGTAAAGGCCCTTGAAAACCTCGACGCGACGCACCCTAAAACTGAAGAAAGAATAAAAAATATGGAGGAATATATTATTCCGGATATAGACAAACTTAACGATTCTGAAAATTTCTTAAAATTTAAGTCTTTGGTTAAAAACGGGGAGGAGAAAAAATGAAAAGAATAATCTTAACTTCAGTATTTTTTTTATTACTATTTAACGTTTCGGCAGACGAGAATCACTATATAAATTTATTTGTCGGAGACAGAGCGGCCGGACTCGCCGGCGCTTATACGGCGATAGCCGACGGACCGGAGGGAGCTTTTTACAATCCGGCGGGACTCGCTTACTCTTCTTCGAAGTATTTTTCATTGTCGGTCAACGCAGTTCAGTTTAAAATGTTGTATTATCACAAGGTTTTCCCGAAGTCCGACGGAACTCCATTTGATTATCTCAGATATTCTTTTTCTTTTATACCAAATTTCTTTGGTTTCATACAGAAACAAAAACACTTTACATTCGCCATAACTGTAACTAGCGCCGACAGCGAATTTTACGATCAAAGGGATAACGCTACAATTCTTAATAATTTTGGACCTCCTTTGGGAGTAAGACCGACTAATTTAAACGTCAATTTTAACTTTACGGACATGGTTTATGAAATCGGGCCTTCTTTTGCTTTTTTGTTGCATAAAAAAGTATCGCTCGGATTCAACGCTTTTATAAGATATCGGGATAAGAAACTAATATCTCAAACTATTTATAAAATGGATACTTCGACACTCGACTTCTTTCAAGACGGGAGTATCTATAAAAACGAAAGAATAATAGGTATGAATTTCCAACTAGGACTTCAGTTTATGCCTATAGATAAATTGTCTATCGGTTACTCGATTTCTACCCCGTTCGATATTGTTGATATTACTACTTATCAATCAACGTCCAGTTATAAACTAAAATACCTCGACGCCACTACAGATACTTGGGTACTGGCGGTTGATCAAGATAGCGTAGTTAATAACACCTTAAAAGTTCTAAATATTGCCGAAAACGGCCTATTTCGACCTCTTTATATCAAACAAGCGCTTGGTATTTGCGTTTTTATCAGTAAATCGATGCTTCTGAGCTTGGACGGATACCTTTATATCCCAATACAACATCTCAACGCCTCTCAACAAGTTATACGTTATCAGTACAATTCGTCTACTCAAAAATTCGACGAAGTTCTATTGGGAGATAGCGAAAAACTTAATATTATCGGCAACGTAGCTATTGGTTACGAGTGGTATATTACTCCGAATTTTCCTTTAAGACTCGGATTTTTTACCAACTTTACCAATACCCAAGTCATAAACGAAGGAGATATGAATAAGAAGGATTACATACATATGTTTGGAGGAAGTTTAACGTTTGGATTCGCAACTTCGGATCTTTGCGTGAACCTTGGCATAGTCGCCTCCGGAGGAAGCGGTAAAGCTCAAATTATCGGCGGAGTCGTTAATATTCAAACTGTGGACGCGCTATCAATGAACGTATTTATATCCGGAGGATACCAGTTCTAATTTTGCGACGCTACTGTATATGGCTTTGGGGAACTATCTATAAAAAAATACATATGTCGCAAAGCATCTTCCCGTACAATACCGCCATGTATTTCAACAACCCAAACTTATGTAAAATAACGATATATCCCCGTAATAATTATATATAAAGTGTAAAATGTATTGAGTATTGAGCTGTTTTTCATATAAGTTATACATTAATATATCAATCGCATAGGAGTTAGTAAATGGATTCTCAGGTTAAAGAAATACATTCCAAAGTTGAAAGAGAAGCTCCGACTATCGAATCGGTAATGTCCGAGTTGAAAAAACGTATTGTCGGGCAGGAGGAGATGTTGCAGGGGTTGCTTATCGGATTGCTTGCCAAAGGTCATATATTAGTTGAAGGGGTTCCGGGACTTGCAAAGACATTAACGGTAAAAACGTTATCCGAAGTTTTGGATATAGATTTTAAAAGAATTCAATTCACTCCGGATTTACTGCCTTCGGATATTGTCGGTACTTTGATATACAATCAAAAAATCGGCGAATTTGAGCCAAAAAAAGGGCCTGTTTTTACCAATTTTGTTTTGGCCGACGAGATTAATAGAGCTCCGGCCAAAGTTCAAGCGGCTTTACTTGAAGCGATGCAAGAGAAGCAGGTAACTATCGGGGAACGCGGTTATAAATTAGACCAGCCTTTTTTAGTTATGGCGACTCAGAATCCTATAGAGCAAGAGGGAACTTACAATCTTCCCGAAGCTCAAATCGACAGGTTTATGTTAAAAATTAAAGTCGGTTATCCTAAGAAAGACGAAGAGAAGATCATACTTGACAGAATGATTAGTCAAGAAGAAATAAAAGTTTCTAAAATGTTGTCGCGGGATAAAATTGTCGAATTGACAAATTTATCCGACGAGATATATATTAGCGATCGAATTAAAAATTATATCGTAGATATTGTACATTCCACAAGAGAGCCGGATGAATATAATTTAAAGATCAAGTCTCTGATCGATTACGGCGCGTCTCCCAGGGCGAGTATATTTTTAGCGCGGGCGGCGAAAGCGAACGCGTTGTTATCGGGAAGGGGATTTGTTACGGCAGACGATATTAAATCGGTAAGTTTCGCCGTTTTAAGACACAGGATTATTTTGAGTTATGAAGCGGAAGCCGAAGGGGTTACGTCTGAAGATATTATAACTCAAATTTTTAATACCATAATGGTTCCTTGATAAAAGGTACGGCATGAAAGAAGAAGAGAAGATTCCGTTAGAGCTATTGAAAAAAATCAAAAAAATTGAGATTCGTTCGCGTCTTATGGTAAACGAAGCGATGAGCGGGGGATATAACTCTGTATTTCGCGGATACGGGATGGAATTTCAAGAGGTCAGAGAGTATTCCATAGGCGACGATTTTAGGCGTATCGACTGGAATGTTACCGCTCGTCATAATAACCTCTATATTAAGACTTTTAAAGAAGAACGCCAACTAAACGTTATGTTGTTGCTAGATACTTCGGGGTCTCTGGGATTTGGTTCAAAATCTTCGACGAAACATGATAAAATGATAGAAACTTCGGCGATCTTAGCCCTTACGGCGATGGAGAATCAGGATAAGATCGGGGCGATATTTTTTACAAAT
>JAGOCL010000286.1 GCA_017998755.1 Spirochaetota bacterium
GAAATAAGCTCCGGAGTTTCTCCAAACTCCGGCAAACTCGATACAAAAAGACAGTTCCTCGAAGGTGTAATATCCGTAAAAGAAACGCTAAGCGATCATCTATTATGGCAACTTAGAGGACTGAATCTTAACGAAAAAGAACGGATCTTAGGCGAAACGATTATCAGCTTGATAGATCACGACGGCTTTTTCAAATACGAGCTTGAGGAGATTTTTTCTCCTGAAGAGTTAGCCAAAGCCCGCGACATACTCGAAAGCATACAGCTATTTGATCCGGTTGGCATCGCTTCAAAAGACGTTAGATCGGCTCTACTCTACCAACTTGAAACTGTTCCGGAAGGGAAGCTCGATAGAAACTCCTATATAATTGTGAACGAATATTTTGATCTGATGATAAACAGAAAAGACGCTTTAATCGCTAAGAATTTAGGTATTAAGATCGAGGACGTTAGGAGCGCTTTTGATTTTTTATCAAAATTCAGTCCTTACCCCGGCAGAGAGTTTGATACTGAAGAAATAAAATATATTATTCCCGACGTATATATTTATAAACGCGACGACGAGATAATAGTAGAGATTAACAAAGAGACAATCCCCCCTCTGACAATTAGCGGATATATGGATAAGATATCTAACGAGGTAAAAAACCGCCGAAATCTTGAAGAAGAAAGCCGCTATATACTTGATAAAGTAAGTCAAGCGAAAAGATTTATCTACGCGCTCAGGCACAGAAGCGACTCGCTTTTTAGATTAGCGATGGCGTTGTCAAAATACCAAAGCGATTTCTTCTATTCTGGACCTAAAGCCCTAAAACCGCTTACTATGAAAGTTATAGCGGAAGAAGTCGGGCTTTCCGAATCTACAATATCGCGCCTTGCGTCGTCAAAATACATTCAAACCGATTGGGGGCTTCATGAAATAAAGTACTTTTTTACGAATTCTATCGGAAAAAGCGGAGAAAATGAAAAATCAAGCGAAAGCGTTAGAGAACTAATTAAAGAGATAATTCTTAATGAAAAGGAGGGGAAAATTACGGATCAAAAAATATCGCAAATTTTAGAAAATAAAGGTATAAAAATTGCGCGAAGAACGGTGGCTAAATACAGGAAGAAGTTAGATATTCTTCCTTCTCATTATAGAAAATTATAAATATTATTAAGAGGAGAGAAAAATGAATTTAATTATTCAAGGTTCAAGTAATTTTACGGTATCGGAAAAGATGAAATCCTACATAAAAAAAAGGATTGAAAAATTAAACTATTTTAAAAATCACATTATGGAGATTAACTTTCATCTTGATGCGGAAAAATATATTTACAAAGTCGACGTTACGTTATCGTTAAAGAAACTTGGCATTCAAAAATTTGAGGTAACGGACAGGGAAATGTACAACGCTATCGATAAGATAGTTCATAAAATGGACGTTAAGATAAATAGAGAAAAAGGTAAGATCCAATCGCATTCAAAACCGGGAGTAGAAGATTTTGTAGAATTCTTCAATCAACTAGAAGAAAACAATCCAGAACCGACCGAATATATTGTTATGAATAAAAAACCAACCGCTTTACAGGACGCTTATCTGCTTATGAAACAAAATCAAAACGATTATTTCGGATTTAACTTAATGAACGATAACGAAGAAGCGGCGCCTGCTTTTTTGAGAAAACTTGACGATAACGTCGTATATCTTATCAAAAAAAGCGGCGATTCAAATTATAAAGAATATTTGTTAATGACCGACGATAATAACATTTCTATCGGAAACGAGGTTAGAAATATAACGCTCTCTTCTATGTCGTTAGTCGACGCGCAAAAAGATATTCTTTCTCAAGACGAGCATAGCGACGTTTTTGTAGAGACGACTAATAATAGAATTTCTTTTTTATTTAAAGAAGGAAACGGCAGATGGAAATTAATCCACTAAAAACAGAGGCGTTAGTTTAATGAAAAAATTCGCGACGTTAGATCTCCTTGAAATCGACGCTAAAGATTCCCGCTTAAAACTGAAGTGCATAGCCGGAAAAAACGGTTTGGACAGAGTTATTACGTCTAAAGATATTAACCGACCGGGGCTTGCTTTAAGCGGGTATTTTGATTATTTCGCATACGAAAGAATTCAGCTTATCGGTCGCGGAGAAACGATGTTTATAAAAAGCAGAAACGACGAAACTCACGTAGCGCATATAAAACAATTTATGAGTTACGACATTCCTTGCTGTATCTTTTGCGACGGAGAATATCCGCCGGATATAATAACCAATTTTGCTAACGATAACAAAATTCCTGTTTTTGTATCTGAATTATCAAGTTCAAACTTAATTACCGAGTTAAGCCAGATACTTGAAGACGTTTTTGCGCCGAGCGCAATACTTCACGGAGTATTAGTCGAGGTTTTTGGAATAGGGATATTTATAAAAGGTAAAAGCGGTATTGGTAAATCTGAAACGGCATTGGAATTATTGGAAAGAGGGCATCGTTTGGTCGCCGACGACACGGTTGAGATTAAGTCGGTAAAAGAGGGACATCTTATCGGCAGAGGCACGCGAATTATAAGCCATCACATGGAGATCAGAGGTATCGGAATAATAAATATCAAACATCTATTCGGCGTCGGCGGCGTCAGGCATGATAAAAAGATTCAATTAGTTATCGAGCTTGAAGAGTGGACTCTTGATAGAGAATACGATCGAATCGGAACTGAAGACAAATTTATGGAGATACTGAACATTAAAGTTCCTTATATATTAATACCGGTTATGCCCGGAAGAAATATTCCCATCATCATTGAGACGGCGGCGATGAACCAAAGACTAAAAATGATGGGGATTAACTCCGCGAGAGAATTCAACAGAGAACTGACAGAATATTTAGAAACGGAAGAGATAAAAAATACTTTTTTTAATTTGGAGTGAAGACTAATAAATGAAAAACGAGAAAGTAACCGTCGGCTGGAGAGCCGGGCTTCATGGAAGACCGGCGTCCCTTATCGTAAACATGGCAAACAAATTTAAGTCTAAAATTTCAATTAAAAAAGGCGATATGGAAGTAGACGCAAAGTCCATTCTGGGTATTATGATGTTAGGCGCCATATACAAAACAGAGTTAATTATCATAGCGGAGGGGGACGACGAACATAACGCCGTATTATCTATAGTCGAAATTTTTGAAAATGAATTAAAAGAATGAGAATAGCGCTTCTTATTTTTGCATTAACGCTATTTTCATGTCAAAGAAGCTATTATATCGATAATTTGACGGGAAATCCCCTCAACGACAATATTATTTTTGATTTAGATTTGAATATAGAAATACCGCTTGAGCTAAAAAATAATCTTGTGAGATTTTCTTATGCAAAAATCAACCTTAGCGCGACGGCGTATCAAAATAAAACAAAATTAGACGACATTTTGGTGGAACGGACGATTCGTTACGACAGATGGAACGAGATGTTTATTATACAAAATTCTAATACATTATTTGACGCGCGTTTCTCTAACTATAAAGAAATGGTCAAAGAACTAACTTTATTCAAAAATCTTCAATTTAAACGCGCCGATTCTTCTGAAGATAAATATGATATAAATGTAGATTTCACGCTATTATCCACATATTTTCCGGCGCCGTTAAAAATTCTAGAATTTGATAAACGATTCGGTAATGTAAAGAAAAGAAACTTAAAGTTTTTGTTATATGCGAAATAATATTTTTTTAAAAAACAATAAATTTTTCTCCTATCTGCGTAGAAATTTACCGCTTGTAATCTCGGTAATATTTTGGTTATTCATTTCAATATTTCTTGTAGGATTTGTAAACAATATTTTCAGCTCAAACGAAGAAAAGGTTGTTGAGAATGAAAAAATTCTATTACTATTTTTGTCTGTATTGTCAACCGTATTGCTTATTTTTATTATTGTCTATATCATTAATTTGATCGTTTCGGTATTAAAAAAAGAATTCGGTTCAAAGATGAGACTTCGCATGACTTTTGTATTTATATTTTTAACGGCGCTACCTATTATTCCTTTTATTCAAATAGGGACAAAGTTTATCGAATCGTCGATGAACGTATGGTTTTCCGAAGACATAGGAGCGTCTCTGGATTTGTCGGAAGAAGTTATAAAAGAATATTACGATGAAAAGAAACTTATTCTTATAGATCGCGCTAAAATAATCGACGAGTATATTAAAAAGAACAATATCGTATCAGGCGCTATCACAGATTTTTTAGACGAATTTATCAGTTTGACAAGCGCTAATAATATAACTTTATGGGACAGAAA
>JAGOCL010000287.1 GCA_017998755.1 Spirochaetota bacterium
AAAAAAACAGACTCGTCTATAGAAGACGGGGACGACGGTATTTCGACGAATTCTGAAGAAATTGAAGCTACTAACGACGCCATCGACGAATATGATTTCGGTTCTCTTGAAAACGTCGGAGATTTGCCGGATGAATCCGACTCCCTTGCAATAGACGGCGATTCTATCTTTGAAAACGAACCTTCAGATACCGGCGAAAAATCTAAATCAGGAGATTCGATCGACGATTTTTTGTCAGATTTATCTTTGGATGGGGACGCGTCGTCTGAATTGGAAGATTTAGACGGAGCAATGGTTACAGACGGCGACGATCTTTTAAATCTCGCCGGCGATTTCGCGGAAAGCTCTTCAATCGAGCCTGATAACGCCGAATCGGAAATTTCAAATGATTTTATGACCGATTTATCCTTTGATAACGATAACGCAGATAATAAAGAAGAAGTTGCAGAAGAAATAGAAGATTTTGACGCCGGCGACTTGGAAAATCTTGACGCGCTAACGGACGGCGAACAGCTTGAAGATCTAAATCTCAATCTTGAAGAAACTACCAAACCCTTTGATAATCAATCCGACGAATTTAATTTTGCCGATCTTGAATCCTTTTCAGTAGATAATACTTCTGAAGAACAAAATGAAGATATTTTTGCCGACGTTTCGTCTATCGGCGAAATGGAGAAAGACGAAGAACCGCCGCCGGTCGAAACAGATAATATTAAGACTTCAGAAAGCGAACAAACGCCGCAAAGTAATAATAAAATAAGTTTAAACGACGACGATCGAAAACAAATAATAACGACTCTCTCGTCTCTTCCGAGAGAAGCCGAAATAAAAATCGCCAAACTGATCCTCGACGATAAGTACGACGATAAACGGCTAAAACCGCTTATCGACGCTCTAAAAAAAGAAGAGACTATTCAAACAATAGTTAAAATTTACGAGAAAATATCCGGCGACGCTTCTTTATCTAAATTGCAGTCCGTCAAGTTTACCGGTCAAGAATTCGAAGAAAAACAAAAGAGTTTGGCTTATATTTTCCAAAAAAATATACTTCCTATCATATACCGCGTCGCGGCGTCGGCGATAGCGCTATTAGTTTTGGTATTGTTATACGTAAAGATAATACAACCAACCGTTATAGCGTCGGTAAATTATAAAACAGGAAAGAAAAACATCGTTAGCAGATCTTACGACGCGGTAGAACCGTATTTTGAAAAAGCCTATAAAATTCAACCAAGATACGGAGAAGTTTTGGAATTCGCAAGAATGTACAGAGAACGAAAAAGATATATAAATTCTGAAAAGAAGTACAATCTAGCGCTTAAGATGAAACAAAATAAAAATTTGAAGCTCGAAATAGCCGATTTTTATAGAGAAATAGAAGATTACGAAAGATCGATTAGGACTTACGACGCGTTAAAATCAATTAACGATAAAGATATACCGACTTTATTAGGAATGGCCAGAACTTATATGGATTGGTCTAAAATGGAGAGAAACAGACTCGAATCGGCAAAAGAGCTTTATTTCGACGTTTTGGACATTGATAAAAAAAATAAAGAAGCGACTTACGGTAAGATGAAAATCGCCGTTATTGAAGACGACTACGACGAAGTTATGAAGCATTATAGACATATTGAAAAAACTTTTAAAGATAATATCGACCCAGAAGCCTATATTTTTTTAGCTGACTATCTGTTAAAATCAAATAAAATTGAAGAAGTAAAAAATATTCTCGATAAAGCTACGATAAAAGTAAAAAACAAACTTTATCCCGAGCTCAATTACTACTATGCAAGATATAATAAATCTCTAAATTTATTCGGCGAAGAAAAGATCCAACTGGATAAAGCTCTCAATAAATTTGAAATATTGAAAACCTCATATCCTGAAATTTACTCAAGTTTAAAATATAGAAACATACTTTCAGACTTATATAACGATATTGGCGAAAACTTCGACAGAACGTCGAGGGCCAGTATTGAAGCGGAAAAATATTTTAATAAATCTATCGAGATGAATCCCGAAAACGGCAAACCATACTATAATCTTGGAAATTTTGCGCTAAAATACAAAATAGACCTTGAAAATGCAAAAAATAATTTTTTAGAAGCGGAAAAACTGGGATTTACCAACGACTCGCTGTATTTCTATCTGGGATGGATCAATTACAAACAGAGTAATTTTACCGAATCTCTCAAAAGGATAAACTTCTTACTGGAAAAGAATCCTTCAAACTCAAATTTGAAGCTTTTTGCCGGCACTATATTTTACAAATTAGGCAACTACGACTTTGCCGAAGGATTTTTATTAGAAATATATAACCGCTACGTATCCTTAAAGCAAATTTATTATCCTTTAGAAATGGATATCAGAGAAGACAGAATCATCGCTGAAAATCTTGTAAATATTTCTAATAATCTCGGAGCCGCTTATCAAAAAAAATACGAAAATACAAGAAACTCAAAGTTTATCGTATGGGCGACCAAATACTACAGCGACTCAATCGAATATTACGATAAACTCAAAGAAAGTCCGTACAGCTATGTTTACGAGACGAATAGCGCGGATATCAGCTCTGAAGACGAAAATCTCAAGAAATTTACCATAACAGACGCAAATCAAAATCTTAGGATGGTTCTTTATCCCGACGCGGCGCTTTACGAGCCGATACTTTATGAAGACTTTCCGCTTGATTATGAATCCCTATTATAAATATATTTGCGTCTTCTGTTTTTTTTCTTGAATTTATTATTTATTTTTGTTAAAGTTGATTTACCCCGACGATATTATCGTCGGAATTCCCTTTTATTACAGAATATCTGTAATTGATTTTTAAGATATTTCAAATTTATTTTATAAAAAAGGCGCTTTATGAAACCGATTAATCTTATGTTACCCGATAATAAAAAATACAGTTATATTTTTTTTATTATATTTTCTATTTTGACTGTAATAGTTTCTTTAGGCATTTTTAACATCGAAATCGATAACGACGTTACCGTATTATTGCCTGTAAATGCGGACGTAGAGCATGAAAGAGAAAAAATTTCGAGACTAAACAAAGAATTCCCGTCGGATCAACCTATTTTTATCGGCGTTGGCGATAATCCCTTTTCAATAGGTAAAATTGATAAATTGTGGGAAATGTGGAGAGAAATAGAGGCGTTGGACATTGTTAAATCGACTATGTCGCCGTTTAGTTCTATATATTTTAAAAAATTCGATTCCAATTTTACAATAGCCAAAACCAATCCGCTTTCTTATCCAAAAACTGAGGAAGATATGGCTCAATTTGTTCAGAACTTATCTTCAAATCGGTATTTAGTCGGATCGGTTATCTCAAACGACAAACAATCGGCCGGTATAGTCGTAAGAATGAATTTTAACGCCAAGGTCGGTAAGGTAATAGAGAATAAAAATTTTATTTTAAAATTTTTTGAAAAAGCTTTCGGAAAAGAATACGGTCCTCAATTGGCTACCAGAACCGATTTTTGCAATCAAGTCGATTCGGTTTTGCAAAAATATAAAAAACATTTCCCTATTTATCTTGCGGGCGTTCCGGTTTACGAGGCGAAAACCAAAACATATATGCAACGAGATATGCTTGCGCTTCTTATTCCCGCCATATTTCTCATGATACTAACATTATACCTCAACATAAGGACAAAAAGAGGCACGGTACTGCCAATAATGGTTATGCTTCTCAGTTTAACATGGACTATGGGTATAATCGGTTGGATAAGATATAAATTAAATACCGTAGGCATCCTTCTTCCTCCTATAATATTGACGATAGGCAGTTCTTATACTCTTCATTATTTATACTCCTATTATACCGAGTCGTCAAAAAGTAATAACTCAAAAGATATAGTAATAAACAGTTCCAAACATATATTTCCGACAATTTTTATGGCGGCGCTAACTACCGCTATAGGTTTTGCATCCTTTTTAACGGCAGATATAGTCCCTGTAAAAATGTTCGGGCTTTTTGCGGTTCTCAGCATAGTATTAACCGTCGGTTTTACTTTTTTTGTTCTATCCAAAGTGCTAGCGTTACTACCGCCTCCAAAAAACGTTAAAATGGAGGCTGTAAAAAACGACATTTTTTCAAAAGTATTAAATCTTTTTTCAAAAGCGGTATATCCGTTGAGATACTTATGGATCTCGATATTTTTTATCGCCGTCGTTTGTTTTGCTATATATATACCAAATTTAAAAGTTGAAACAAATCCGGCCGGTTTTTTTAAAAATAGCGACGACACTCGCAAAAGTCTAATC
>JAGOCL010000288.1 GCA_017998755.1 Spirochaetota bacterium
CACATCAAATTGGTGCACAATCTTGTAATCGGAGAGTCGAGCGCCGAAGAGATCAAAATCAGAATCGGAAACGCTTACCCGGAAAGAGAAGTAAAGAAAATTGAGATAAAAGGACGAGACACTATCAGCGGTCTTCCTAAGATTTTAGAGATGGACTCTTTTGAAATCAGAGACGCTTTGCAAGAGCCTATAAATATAATAGTAGAAGAGATCAAAAAAACGTTAGATCAAACGCCGCCCGAACTTGCCGCGGATATAGTCGAAAGAGGTATAGTTTTAACGGGAGGAGGAGCTTTATTAACCGGTTTATCAAAACTGATTAGTTCCCAAACCGGAGTGCCGGTTATTATTGCCGAGAACCCTCTTCTTTGCGTCGCTCTTGGAGCGGGAAGATTTTTGGAAACGATATTGAAAAAATAATGTCAAAATTTAAAAGTTTTTTTCATAAAAGGCGAAGAGGCGTTATATATTTAATTCTTATAACAATTTCGTTTGTTTTAATATTTTCTTCCGGAAATAGAGCGGTATTATCCGGTAAAAATATTTTTTACTCGCTAATATACCCTTTTCAATTTATAGTAAATTCGACGGGAAATTTTATTCAGGACACGCTAAATTCCATATCGCAACTCAATAAGATAAAAAATGAGTTAGATAAAACTCGTTCGGAGCTTGATTCTTATAAAAAAGTAATAGTCGATTTTAACGAGTTAAATTCTCAATTACAATCATTAAAGAATCTATTGGATTTAAAAGAATCCATGGATTATCAAATTGTAGCGTGCGAAGTAACCGGAAGAGATTACAAAAAGATGAACGAAATCATCTTTATTAATAAAGGATCTTCTTCGGGAATAAAAGAAAATATGCCGGTAATTAGCTATGCAGGCGGTAAAAGAGCTTTGGTTGGTAAAATTGCCGAATGTTCGCTTTTCAGCTCAAAAGTAATCACTTTAAACAATCCTAATTATTCGGTCGGAGCTCTTATCATAAGCGATAGAACGCAGTGTCTTATCAAGGGAGATAATACTAAAAACAATTTAGTCAAACTCTTGTATATCCCAAAGGATTTTACGCTAAAAGAAAACAACTCCGAATATGTATACACTTCAGGAGATTCGATGATATATCCGAGAGGGTTAGAAATCGGAAAAATTGAAAAGATTATTCCGTCGGCCAGATATGAAAATTTTAACGAAGCGGAAGTTCGTATTTCAACACAATTAACAAAACTCGAATACGTTTTAGTTTTAAAAACTGACTACAAAGAGGACAATTTTCAATCTTTGGAGATAACGGAATGATAAAAAGAATAATAATAAACGGCTTGGTTTTGGTTATAATATCCGCTTTATATTTTACAAAAGTTATTAATATTATATCGATCAAAGATGTTTTGCCTGATATATTGCTTATTTTGACTATTTTCAACGGAATATTTATTAGTCCGGTTTTTGGTATGGTATTCGGTTTTTCAGCGGGAATATTATACGACGTTCAAACTTTATCAATAATAGGAATAAATTCTATAATTTATTCAACCGCTGGTTATCTTACGTTTATTCCGATAAAAAGACTAGAAATAGACAACAGTATAATATCTTCGATAATTGTTTTTGTTTTTATAATTGTAAAATTGATAATTTTTCTTATTTTATCGGCGGTATTCAAAGATAATAGCGAAATAACTTTATACTTTAAAAATATTTTTACAATAGAAACAATTTATACGCTTATAATATCGATACCAATTTTTTACGTCTATAAAAAGTTATTTAAAAAAACAAAAAACAGAATTAGTTTTTAAGGAACATTTTAATTAATGAGCGATTCAAAATTATCAAAACCCGGAAAAAATAAAGATTTTCAGAAAAAACTAATTGCCGTAATAGCCGTATTTATTTTTTCGTTTACAGTCTTATTGTTTGTAACCAGTTTTATACAACTTTTTAGAAATCCGGAATTTACTAACAGAACAAAAATTAACAGAGAAAAAATCGTAAGAATTCCTCCTATTAGGGGTAAAATATTCTCTTCAGACGGAAATATTCTTGCCGATAATAAAACTATTTTCAACGTTTATATCAATCCTAAAGAATTATCCTCCAACTTTCAAGATAGGCAGAAAAGTCTTTTTTATTTAGCTAACGTATTAAATTATAATTACAGCGATATTGAAAAAATTTTAAGTTCTAAAGTCAAACAAAAAGGCGATATTTTAATCTCTGAAAATATTTCATTCTATAACTATATAAAAATCAAAGAAAACATAGAAAAACTTCAAGGAATTGTAATAAAAGAAGATTCGATAAGATATTACCCTTACAAAAACACAATAAGCCACGCTCTCGGTTATATAGGCCCGATTGATTCAAACGAATATGCCGTAAAGAAACAATTGGGATATATCCAACTTGATATAATAGGAAAAAACGGAATTGAAAAAGAATATGAAAACGAATTAAGAGGAAAAGAGGGAAAAAAAGTATTTATCGTAGACGCCCGTATGGTAGTTCAGGAAGAAGATTACAGTAAAGAAATAAGCGCTCAATCCGGTTCTGAAATAGTTCTAACTGTAGACTTATTTCTGCAAAAAGCTGTTGAAGAAACTTTAGCGGACAGAACCGGCACAATACTCGTTATGAAACCGTATAACGGCGAAATTCTTGCGATGACAAGTTATCCCAATTTTGATCCTAATATATATGTTCTTGAAAATGAAGAGAACTACGAAAAAAAGCGTATGATAGAGCTTGATACTAAAGATACGCCTCTGATTAACAGAAATATTCAAACGCTCTACCCTTCGGCTTCAATATTTAAGATTGTTACCGCAACGGCTATACTTAATGAAAATCTTATATCTCCTTACAAACAATTTTATTGCGGAGGTTTTTATCAATTAAATAATCAGATATTTGGTTGTTGGGTCAGACCGGGAGCGCATGGATTTCAAAATCTGGAAGACGCGCTGGTAAATTCTTGCGACGTATACTTCTACAACGCCGCATTAATAGTCGGTATCGATAGGATATCAAAATACGCAACGGATTACGGATTTGGCCAACCTTTAGGCGTCGATATTCCTTATGAAAAAAGCGGTTTGATACCATCGGTCAAATGGAAAAAAGAGCAAAATCAAAACTGGCATCACGGCGACACTTTAAATACCGTTATCGGACAAGGGGATGTAAAAATAACTCCGCTTCAACTGGCTAACTTATTAAGCGTAGTGTGTAACAAAGGTAAATCTTACAAACCGAGATTTGTCAAAGAAATAAGATCGTCTACAGACGGTTCAACGATAAAAAAATACGATAGAGAACTTTTAACCGATATGAAAATAAATCAAACCGTTTTTTATGAAATAGAAAAATACCTAAGAACCGTTATTACCGTCGGTACCGGTAAATGGTCGTTTTGGGGAAACGACCTTAAATTTGTCGGTAAAACCGGTACGGCCGAAGTTGGTATGAGTAATAAAAAGTCTACGCATTCCCTATTTGCCGGTTACGGTCCCATTGATTATCCGCCGGAAGAACGTATAGTAGTCGTTACGCTTGTTGAAAACGATAATAACGAATATCTCAAATATTCGGCGAGATTATCAAATTTAGTTTTTAATTCGTGGTATAAAAAAGAGAGTTTTAAGGAATCGGCAAAAAGATTCGGATTTCCGATACAGGATTCTTACAAATGAAAAATACGAGGTATAGATAATGAAAATACAAAAATTTTTTTCAAGCTTTGATTATATTATTTTCATATCTGCTATATTATTGACAATAATTGGGATTTTATTCATTTATTCTGCGAATCTTAGCAGATCAGATTTAAACAGAGAATTTATAAAACAGATAATCTTTGCGTCGATCGGTTTAATTATTCTAATTACTTTACTTTTTATTCCTACAAAAAGTATGTCGGATTTTTCATTGGCGTTCTATATTATTTGCATTTTCGGGCTAATAATTACCCTGTTTTTCCCATATATCAAAGGGCAAAGAAGATTAAATATATTTGGCGTCTCTTTTCAATTCTCCGAGTTTATGAAAATAGCGACAATTTTTTTATTATCTTTGTATTATTCAAAAAAGAACAAAGAGGAGATCAGAAGTATACTCACATATATTATCGGACTTCTAATCGTATTAATTCCGGTGGGATTAATTTTATTACAACCGGATTTGGGGACTATGCTAGTTTTCATTCCGATCGTTTTAGTAATATCTTTCATGGCGGGAATAAAAAAGAGATATATAATTTACAC
>JAGOCL010000289.1 GCA_017998755.1 Spirochaetota bacterium
GTTATACGCTTCCGCTATAAAACTTCTCATACTATCGATATATGTTTGCAAAGTATCAAAATTCGTCGCTATAAACGATCCGAAATTTCCGAGATTCTTCAACACTCCCGGATCGACGTCGCTTCCGATGCCGATGGTTATGACGCTTCTGTCTCCTCTCTTAGTCAATACTTCGTCGAGCGTTCTTACCGCCGAAGTGTCCTGACCGTCCGTCATCACTATCATAAACGTATTGGTAACAAGTTTATTACCGATACTGTTTGTAAATCTATCCAGCCCGTCGTATATCGAGCCGTAGAGATTAGTCGACGATGCGCCGAGAGTTATGCCGTCCACAGCCGTTATCAGTTCGGTTTTATTTAAACTAAAGTCTTTGACCATCGTTACGGCTCCCGAGAATGTATAAATAGCGATCGACTGATTGTCGCTTTTATTATTGATTATTGACTTTACGGAATTTTTCAGTTTCTCAATATTGCTCGAGCCGACGCTGAGACTTATATCTATCATTATTAACGTCTTTAGTTCTACGTCGAACAGCTTTCTCTCCTTTACTCTATAAAACGCTTCTGCGTATGCCAGAGGCGCTCCGTTTTCCATCAGATTATATCTCGAAGTATCGTATATCCCGGGTATTATGTTCCCGTTATAGTCTTTTAGTCCGAATATGAGATTTACTATACACGGCTGTTCTGTATACGGCTCGTTAAGTTTTTGGATCGTTATATAGTTTGCTGTATTTATTTTAGTCGTAGGTTCGTCGATCGCTTTGAATGCGGCCTCCGAACAGGAAGTCGATAGGTAGGATAAGGCGAGCAGAACAAGAGTAGAAATTAATAGAATTAATTTTACCTTCTTACTTAATAGACGAGATACCCCCCCCCGTTTTTGTAGTTTTTGATATATTTTCATTATTACCCCCGAAATAATCTTGCAGATATTAATATAATTTAATCCTTAATTTCATATTCGTCAAGATAAAATTCGATATATTCATAATAAACTATTTTTTCTCAAACGCGCTTAATCCTCAATAAATAAACCTTGATTTTTAGTCAAAATTATTTTAGACTTGATATAGAGATTTTAGATCTAAAGCAACATTTTATACGACGTTTCAAGGTTTTTTAATGAGCTCTCAGAATTCTAGCGATTTACCTAAAATGATCAAGGACTACCCCATTATCCAACGCATAGGCAAAGGCGGTATGGGGGAAGTTTATCTGGCAAAACATCCTACTCTAAAAAGAGACGTTATTCTCAAAAGTTTGCTGATAAAAGACAAAGAGAGTCAGGAGCGATTTTTACACGAAGCCAGCGTAATGATGGATTTTAGACATGAAAATATCGCTCAAGTTTTCGACCATTTTAAAGAAGGAAGCTCGACTTATATCGCTATGGAATACGTAAGAGGGCGCGATCTTAATTTCATATTAAAAGAAAGAGAAAAAATATACGGAAAAGGCCGGATTCCCGTTCCATTAGCGCTGTTTATTTTGTATCAAACGGCTCTCGGACTTCATCACGCTCACAAAAAAAACGTCATTCATAGAGATATCAAGCCCCATAATATACTCCTTTCAACATTCGGAGACGTAAAGTTGGTAGATTTTGGGATCGCCGCTAAAACCGACCGAGAAGATAGTCTGACTAAGCCCGGAACGGTTATCGGCACTCCGGCGTATATGTCGCCCGAGCAATTCGGATCTTCTAAAGATATAACAATCCAAACCGATATTTATTCGCTTGGGGTAGTTTTCTACGAGATGATTACGGGAGAGAGACCGTTTAAAAACGAATATTCCTCCGAAGTTATAGCGAGCATAATAAACGGTAAATATACGCCGGTTAAAAAAATTGTGAAAAACGTCCCCTCGACGGCTATCAAAATACTAAAAAAAACTTTTAATCCCAATAAAAATAAAAGATACAAAACGCTTTTACCTCTTATCAAAACCCTAAACTCCTTTTTTACGTCTTACAATGTCTTTGAGATAAAAGACGCTATCAAGAAACTTGTCGGGTTTGACAATAATCTCCTTGAATCGCAGTTTATAAAGCGCTATGTAGCCAAAAAAAAGGCGTTGTATAGAGCGGCGTTATCTTGCGCGGCGGGTATTTTATTAGGAGCATTAATTGGCGTTTTTATATATACAAATAGTTTCTACGAGTGGTTTGCCCGCGCCTCGTACGGTAAAGTCAACCTTGTATTCGATAAAAAAAACATGGATCCGGATAATATCTATATTACGATAGACAGCCGTAAATTTAAAGCTAATTTTAAGTCCGAAAGGTATTCAAAAATTTTTTATCTTAAAAAAGGGGAACATAAATTTACCGTCTCATCGGGATCGTATATAAACGGCAAATATATCTATATATATCCTTTAAACGCTCAAACAGACTCAATATTCGCTAATAAAGGACAATTATGCGATATTCCGATCGCTAATCTCTGGCATCAAGACGTAACGGTATATTTTAGATTTTGGGATTCGATCAATCCGAAACAATCTCTATTTCTTTTCGATAACTACACTCAAATGAAAATCGACGAAGTTAAGAAAGAAGAAGACAATCTCAAAATTCGGATTAAAGGGCAATATATATCCCTTAGGGATTTTGTTTATCAAGAAAGGAAAATATACAAAAGAGCGCCTTTTTATTCCGGTTATACGTATAACTTTAAGGTAGACGGCTTTAAAAGGGATAAGATCAAGTATATCAATAAAGAGTTTGCTCTTGATTTTGAGTTAGAGGAAAGAAGCGTCGTAACTCACATAACTCTTACCCAAACGCCGGCGGTTATAGATGTTTATTTACCTAAACCGAGTTTACAAATTTTATTAAATAACAAATCTAAGGGGCTGGTTTTAGAAAAAGATAACTACGTTTTCAAAAAATATTCTAACATTACCTCTAATAAAATTAATAAAAGCTCATATTTAATCAAAATACCCGTTCCTCCCGGCAATTATACGTTTAAAATATCCGCTAAAGGTCCCGAAAAGAAGCTTAACCTCGTAAGCGGCGATAATGTAAAAGTAGAAGTTATTAAAGAAAATGCAAAGTATAAATATTAAGAAATACTATAACAAACTTGAATTCGATAAAATTCTCGAGCAAGTAGCGTCTTACGCTATGTCCGAGTCGGGAAAAACAGCTCTCCTTGAGCTTACTTACTGTAAGGAATTTGAGAAAGTTAAAGAATCCCACGATATTTTAAAAGAATTACTCGGCCATTATAGAAACGACGATTATAAGATAAAATCTGAAATAATATATAATTTTAAAAAAGATATAGAAATCTCGCAAAAAGGAAGCGTATTAGAATCAAAAAAGTTGTATCAGCTCGCAAGCTCGGTCAAATACTATTTTTATCTCTATAAACTAATTCATAATAACGATAAAATGGCGAACCTAAAAAATATTTTTACAATAGACCAACTTTCCGACGACGTTTATACTAAAATACTGAAATATATAGACGCCGAAGGATACATAGAAAGTTCGGCTTCAAACGAGCTTTATGAAATAAGAGATAATATTGCGAAAATTGAAGAAAAAATAGTATCAAGTTTAAATAATTATCTAAATCAACTAAAGAAATCAAATTACTCGACTTTTGACTCTATTACCTATAGAGACGGGCTTCCATGCGTCGCCGTTAAGTCCAATTACAAAAACTCCGTCGAAGGGATAGTCTTAGACTCCTCTCAAACGGGGCAAACGGTTTATATTGTTCCCAAAATCGCTCTCGAACTTAACGGCGAACTAAAAAATTACCGTGAAAAAGAGGTAGAAGAGTTGTATAGGATCAGAAAAGAGTACACGGAACGTCTTCTTTTTGATTATTACGCTCTGTTGACAATAGACGACGAACTCATACGGTTTGATATTGTAAATTCCAAATCTCGATGGTCTATCGCAAATAACGCATACTCCCCAAATATAACCGGCGTTAAGGGGCTCCGTATAATCAACGGACGGCACCCCTTTTTAGGAGAAAAAGCCGTTCCGCTGAATTTATCAATCGGAGAAGATTATAATATTTTGGTAATTACGGGGCCTAATACCGGCGGTAAAACCGTCGTTCTCAAAACCGTCGGTCTGTTTTGCTTGATAACTCAATGCGGTATTGGAATTCCCGCCGACGCCGACTCCGAATTCTTCGTCTTTCAGGACATATTCGCCGACATCGGCGACTCTCAATCAATCCAAGATTCTCTATCGACA
>JAGOCL010000290.1 GCA_017998755.1 Spirochaetota bacterium
ATACGTCCAGATATCTTTCCAATAGCTTTTTTCCGACTTTCCGGCCTCTACGACAATTGTCTTGTTCACTTTATATCCTTAAGAAATTATTTCAAAATTTGATAATTAAATATGAATAAATTGTCAACAAATATGACGTTTATTCTTGGTTGATTCCGTATTTCTTTTCCATTTTTTCATAATAATCTATAACTTTTCTGACGTATTCTCTTTTTTTTACGTAAGGATGATAAAAAAACGACCTTTTAAATCCGTATATTACGATATTTTTTAGAGTTTTGGGAGATATATTAAAATTCTGAGTCGCAAGTTCTATTTCGTTTGTAACTGTTGTGTGAGAAACAAGGCGATTATCCGTACAAAGCGTTACCGATAACTGCGCCTCTAACATTTTACCAAACGAGTGATCGGATATTTTCTTAATAGCCGGAACGGTCTGTAAATTGCTCGTCAGGCATACTTCTATCGTAATTCTCCGCTCTGCTATATAATTTGCGAGGTCTTCGATATATTTTTTTTTATCCTGAATTTTATCCGAAAATATCATATTTTCGTCGAATAAAAATAGTCCATGCCCTATTCTCTCCGCATGGAGCCGAGTAATCGCCTGAAAAATTGATTCCGACCCGTACGCCTCCCCCGCGTGTATGGTCTTATGTATAAAATGATTATGAATAATATCGTAAGATTTTTTATGATTCTCAGCGGGATTACCATATTCGCTACCTGCAACGTCGAACCCCACGATCTGAGCGTCCGACTCGTTAGCTATTTTAACTATACCATTTGCCAACTCGACAGAGGCAAGCTTGATCCTGTCAATTTGCGAAGAATATCTATGTATTTGACTAAACCAAGCGTAATATTTTGAGAAAGCTTCGTTAAAAAACCGCATAGCGCATATAATTAACCCATATTCAAACGGCGGTTCGTCTGCGCTTAATTTAGAGTTAATCTCATTCTTTGCCTTCTTGAATCCTCTATCAACCGCAAGAATTATCTCCTCCAAAGTCTTATTCTCGTCCATTAAGAGTTGAGGGGCGAAGCGGACTTCGACGTATCGAACTCCTTCGCGACTATTGTCGCGCGCTAATTCGTAAGCGATCCTTTCTAGAGCTTCTTCGTCTTGCATTACGGAACAGGTATAGCCGAAGCCCTTTAGGTAATCGTCGAGCGATTCGTAAGTATTCTTAAAAACCAACTCGTTCAGACCTTCTTCGGTATAGGATGGCAGAACGATTTTTCTCTCATTCGCTAGATCAATCAAAGTCGATAGTCTTAGAGAACCGTCGAGATGAAGGTGAAGATCGGTTTTTGGTATATCAAGTAGAAATTTTTTAGGAAAAGATGTCATAAAAATCTCGCAATGATTAAGATAGTAATAAATTAGCGCTAAATGTGAAATTTTACAAATATTTTTGTTCAATTTGTATAATAAAAAAAATATTTGTTGTTAATTATTAAATATAATAAAAAAATAAATTTTGAGGTACAATATGAAAGATTTTCATTTTGCGGCTAATTCTTTTATGAAAAAGAAAATTCAACAATTCGGGAAAAAATATAATTATAATATTAGCCAAACAATCAGAAGCGCAATAAAAACTGTAAGTTTTTATTTGGATAGAAAACACTATTACGAGGAGGAAGATAGAAATAAATACTCAAGAGTTTATGCGGACTGCGATATTCACTTATATATTAGCGAAGAGGAATATAGAAAAATAAAAATTATTCACGCAAATATGAATTTTTATAGTATGGCAAAACTTGTTCGCTGGATGATAGATTTATTCTTAGATATTGCCGATCGTCTAGGAAATAAGGTTTATCAGTATTTTAATATGGAACGGGCGGACTTCCTTGAGAAGTTAAAGTGTTCCGGAAAAATCGTAAAACAATTGTCGTATATAAAGTCGAATATACCCGCTATAAGTATCGATTATAATGATTTTCACCAAGTTATTGGCGTTAGTATAAAAAACGAGTAGCGTTAATTTATATAGATTTTATGAAATTATTTAGGATATTTTCAAAATCGGAGAAATTATCTACTTCGCCAAGACGTTGTCTGACAATGGAAATATCCGGTAACGATTTAAGATATCCCTTAACAAATTTCCTAATTTCTCTGATACCCTTGTTTTCACCAAAGAAATCGACAAGCGATTTACTATGAAGCAATAACCGTTCGACTCTCTCACTCGCAGATGGGGGATTATATAATTTTGAGTTAAATTTAGCAAATATTTCATCAAATAAAAAAGGGTTTTCTATAATGCCTCGCGCTATCATTATTCCATCGCAATTTGTTTCGTCCATTATACGAATAGCGTCGTCGGCAGAAAATATATCGCCGTTTCCAATAATAGGGATAGGGCTATTTTTTTTCATATCTTTTATAAGAGACCAATCGGCTTTTCCTGAAAAGAGCATCGATCTAGTTCTTGGATGAAAAGTAATCATATCGACTCCGGCTTTTACCGCCGCATCGTGAATTTCCAGATAATTCTTACGACAATTGTCGTATCCGCTACGGATTTTTATTGTAACCGGCTTATCTGTTTCATTTTTTAACCGTAGTATGATTTTGTATATTTCATCTGGATAATTTAATAAGTAGGCTCCGGAGTTTGACTTTAAGACTTTCTTAATCGAGCATCCGCAATTTATATCAACGATGTCGAAGTAGAATTGTCGTATCTTTAGGAACGCCGATAAGATTTTATCCGCGGAAGGACCAAAAAGTTGTATTCCGATTGGCGATTCATGCGTTTTTGTGTCGATAAGTTCTGCGGATTTTTTAAAACTATGATTAAGTCCTTCGGCTGAGATCATTTCGGTGTAGCAAGTAAAATCGCCCTGCATTTTATATATATTTCTTGTTGGATAGGATGTGTAACCGGCGAGAGGAGCCAAAAATATATTATTATTTAAGGTTAAATTTTTTAATTGTATATTATGTAACAGACTCATATTTGCTTATTTGATATAATAATTAGTTAAAAATGTCAATTCGATTTAGTATTAACTAAGGTATGATTTGAAAATTATACGGTTTTAAAGTTTTTTTCAAAATAGAGCGCTACTTTACTAAGCTCGATTGTTAAAAATGACCTACGTTTGTAAGGCAATTGTCGCGCTAACAAAAAAATCGAAACAGTAAATAAAAATAATAATTGACAAAAACTTTATTATTAATAAATATTTACGATATTATACAGAGAAGTAATAGAATTAGATTTTGGAGCGTTTATGAGATTGATATATATAAAATTTTCATTTTTTCTTATGTTGACTTCGGTTGCGTCGGTTTATACAAATATACAGGATATAAATAAAATAGATAGAATCGGCGTCGACGAACTTAGGGAATATAACATATCTGTCGAGGAAGCGTATATTCGGGGAATTTTTAGCGAAGGGGATATCGATTCTTCTTCTGATATTGACGCAGTTGATGTCGATAGCGAGGCGGTTTTAGAACTATGCGACAATTCTACAGACGCCGTCGTGGGAAAAATCCTCGCCAAAGATATGACCGCAGAAAAATCCGACGACGTTTCGGACGACATAGTAGTAGATAAAATGTCGGTTTTTCCTATGGAGATAAATTCTTATGTTGAGAAGTATGTCGATTATTTTTTGACGACAAAAATAAATTTTCTGAAAATGTCGTTAAAGAATGCCGAGCCGTATATAAAGGAGATGAAGGCGATTTTTATTGAAAACGGGTTACCGGAGGAGCTTGCTTATCTTCCTTTAATAGAGTCGGGATTTGTCAATCACGCTTTTTCGCGGGCAAAAGCCGTCGGTATGTGGCAGTTTATTCCAGACACGGGCAGGTGGTTGGGGATGCAGATGAATATGTGGGTAGACGAAAGGCGCGATCCTATTATATCCGCCGGGTATGCGGCCAGATATTTGAAATTTTTATATGAAAAATTTGACGATTGGTATTTGGCCTTGGCGGCTTATAATCACGGCGGATTCAACGTTAAAAAGGGGCTGAAAAAAATCAAAACCCGTAATTATTATGATTTGGTAAAATATAAGGCTATTCCCGCTGAAACGCAGTCTTATGTTCCGTCGTTTGTCGCGGGGCTTTATATTATCAAAAATATTAGCGCTTACGACATTGATTATAAAGAAGAAGACGGGAATTTGGGGTATTGCAAGCTTCCTTTTATGGCGCCGGCCAATTTGGTCGCCAAAT
>JAGOCL010000291.1 GCA_017998755.1 Spirochaetota bacterium
ATCTTCTGATAAACGACTGGATAAAAAAAGTCCCTGACATTGAGACTTTTTACATACTAACTAAGTACGACAAACTTTCCAAAGCGCAAGCCGACAAACAAAAAACAAATATCGCGCTCTCCCTATTTGTCGATCGAAGCATGTTTCAGTTCTACTCAGTTCTCAAAAAAGTCGGCAAAGCGGACCTCTTAAAAAAATTGTCGGCTACGGTCGGAGAGAAATAATTTAGATTTTCGCCTCTTATATCTAACCGTAAAAGGGGAAAGATATGGGGCTTAATTAAAAGTTGGGCCTTTGCTTCCAAAAATCTCTTGGATTAAGAATTCTTATTCCTTTGTATTCGTTAATATCTAATAAATCTGAATCGCCTGTAACTATGAAATCGCTTTTAATAAATAATCCTAAATGTAAAATATTATTATCGTCAAAATCCCTACATACATTCGGAATATCTCCTTCCGGATTAATTAATTTACATCCTGAGTAGATTTTTTCTAAAATGCTTTCAATTTTTATTTGCGATATTTTGAATTTATTTATTAGTTTTTCAGTTAATTCGTCAATTATCCATTTTGATACATAAATTTCATGGTAGATATAACAATACTCAAATACTTCCGCTGAAAAACTGCCGAATAAAAAGTTAGATATTAAAACATTTGTATCAAAAACAATTTTCATGATATGTTTTTAAATACGTCTTCGTCGGAAAAATAGCCTTGCTCCTCAGCAATTGGTCTTAATTCATCTCTTAGTTGTTTTAATTCCTGTAAATATAAAAATTGCCTTAAAGCTTTTTTAATTATATCGCTTCTATTTGTATGGCTTCGTTTAGCAAAATTGTCCAGTTTTTCAATTATTGTATTATCATTTATGCTCAAAGATAAAATCTTTCTCATATTTCAATCCTATTATTACATTGTAATACATTTTCTTATGTAAATCAAATTAAATAGTATATATTCTTTCTGATAACTACAAAAAACCGAAATAAAAAATTATCAAAATATGTGTAATAAATGTTAAAAATAATTGAATATTTTGTATAATAAAACTAATTTATAAATTAATTTTATTATTAAAGGCGGTTTTTGTGAAAAAGATAGCTTTAGTTATATGCATATTTTTTACGCTCATTAGCGCGCATTCTTTATCGGAAGTCAGTTCGTTGCTCGACGCCGGGATTAGCGACTATAAAAAAGGTCAATATACTTTCGCAATAAATAATCTGAAAAAATTTATACAAATTACCGACGAGAACGCAGATAAACCGAAAGCGTATTATTATCTCAGTCTTTCCTACTACTATACTGAAAATTATAAAATGGCGTTAAATTACTTCAACGAGCTTAGCGCAAAATTTCGTATATCTTCATACGCTCCCGTCGCATGTTTCTGGATAGGATTGATACATCAAAATCTCAAAGAGTGGGAGGACGCCGAAGAGTCGTTTCTAAAATATATAACTCTATATCCTAAAACCGACTTGACGGAAAGAGCGTATTTTGCCGCGGCCAACTCTCAAATGGAAATGGAGAAATACGCCGAAGCTGAAAAAGGGCTTAAAACAATAATTGAAAAATATAAAAAATCAGATAAACTCGAGGAAGCGTCGGTTCTTTACGCTTACGTTTTAGTCAAAAACGGGAAAATTAGCGAATCCGATAAACTGTTAAACGAATGGATAATTAAGCTTGGTAAAACAGGCGAGAATTTTAAATATAAAGACAGATTTTGGCTTTATTCCGCAGAAAATAAACTAAACGTAAAAGATTACGAGTCCGCGAAAATTTTATTTAAAAAGATAGACTCCTACTCTAAAGGGAGTTTATCGTCCGATATAGCTCTGCTACGCCTTTCGCAGATAGAGGAGAAACTCGGTAATCCCAAAGAGTCCAAAGAGTATCTCATACGGCTAAGCTCCGAATACCCTCTCTCTAAATACAATATCGACTCGACTCTATCGATGGGTATCGCGGAATTTAATAGAGAGAATTATACAGACAGCATAGTTTTTTTCAGACAAACGATCGACTCCATAGACAAAAATATTGCGCTTCAAAAAGAAAATAAAAATGAAGTAAAAAGATTAAACGATCTGAAAATTTCTTCATATTATTATCTCGCAGAAAGTTACTATAAAGTAAACGAAACCGACAAAGCGGTCTCGACGCATTTTGAGATAATAAATAACGCCGGAAGTTTTTTTAACGAATCTTTTCTAAAACTGCTCGAGATATACTTATCCGTAAACAAAATTGACGAAATAAAAAAGCTTATTGTTAAATACGAAGATAAAATCTTAAATAGTTCCGAAGCGGATAAATACCTGATATATAGAGCAAAAATTGAGTTCTTGGAAGGAAAACATACTGATTCGTTAAAATCTCTTGATAAAATAAAAAATAAAAGCGCTTATTTTCAGATTATAGCTAAAATCAAGTCAAACAACTATATCAAACTCGGGAAATACAACGAAGCTCTGCTTACTCTTACCGATGTATTTACGCAAGTACCCTATACGGACAAGCCTCAAACGGCGTATGAAATTGCCGCTCTCCACTTTAATAATCAGGATTATGAGAACGCTATAAAATATTACAACATTATCAAAACTTATTCAAAAGATTCGAAAAACGTCGAAGATAAAGCTCTGTCTGTCAAATCCGATTATATCGCCGGGCTTTCTTATATGCAGTTAAAAGATCTCAAAAAAGGGGTAGAAACGCTTAAAAAAATACAGGAGACTGTCGGCTCGGATACTGCGGATAACGAAATCCGAAAAATTTTGAATAAATCGTTTTACTATATCGGCTGGCTGTATTATAAAACGTCTAATTTTCTCGACTCCGCCAAGAATTTTGGAACGGCGAGCTTGCTTGATATCGAGCCCGCTTTAAAAAAAGATTCGTTTCTGATGGAAGCGTGGAGCTATTTTTCAAATAAAGACTTCCAAGCCGCCGCTCAAAAATTCGAGAATATATACAAATCGTATTATCCCGACGAGATCGGGGTAAAAGCATACTTCCAGATGGGAAAATGTTACGAAAATCTGAAGAAAACGGATAAATCTCTCGAAGTTTACGGTAAAATCTATAAGGAATTCGCCGACTCGCCGTATAAAGAGAGCGCGGTATTTGAATTGATAAAACATAACCTATCGGCTAAAAATATAAACGAAACCAACGCGCTTATCAACGCTCTATATAGTATGAACCCCGACTCGACTTTTTATTACAAATCCCTTCTGATGCAAGCCGAAACTTTTATGTCGCTAAACAGGTATTCCGAAGCGTTCTCAAATTATAGTTTTTATCTAAAGAAAACTAAAGACAAAGAAAACATGGACATAGTTTATTATTGGGCGGGCTACTCGGCGTATCAGATAAAAGACGATATATCTTCGCTTGAGTATCTTAACATTCTGCTTGACGGATATAAAAATTCAAATTTCTTTTTAGACGCTCTCCTCCTTCAACAATTAATATATAACAGAACCGGCGATCTTGTAAAAGAAAAAGAGACTATCAATAGAATTCTTGTCGCAGAAAAGTCTCCCGATAAAATTCAGAAATACATAAACCGTCTTGACGAAATAAAACTAATCGAAGGCGGCTTATCCAAAGAGGAAGCGGAGCTTGTATTAAAATCAAAATCCGGTAAAATAGAAGATTTGTTTAATCTGGCAAATTTTTACTATAACAGAGGCGAGAAAGATCGAGCCTCTGTTATTTTCAAGGATATTTCGGATAAAGATAAAGAACGGTACGGCGCCAGAGCTAACAATATACTCGGAAATTTAGAGCTTGAGAAGAATGCCTACGAAGAAGCGGCGCGGATTTATCTCAAAACCGCCACGGCTTTTGTTCCCGACGCAGACGCCGCCGGAGAAGCTCTTTACAAAGCGGCTTACTGTTATTTTAAACTCGACAAACCCAAACTCACTCAGGCGCTTGTCGATAAACTGAAGAAGGATTTTGCCGAGAGCGAGTGGACCGTAAAAGGAATAGAAATTGAAAAGAGGATACTGAAATGAAAAAGAATTTTATTATAATATTTTTAATTTTACTTGTTTATTCTGTTCATACTCAAAATAACGACTCTCCCGATATACTTCTTCCTAAAATAGATATCGAGATAGAAGACAAAAGGCAGTTGACTCTCGATATTCTTATAAAAGATACCAAACTGCCTGATATCAAATT
>JAGOCL010000292.1 GCA_017998755.1 Spirochaetota bacterium
AAACAGACGTTAACTCTTCCGAAAGAAATACCGCGCCTTTTTCCGATTTACCCATTTTCTTACCGTCGGACGTTAATATCAGCGGAAAAGTCAAACATTCGACTTCCGTAGACGCAAAGACTCTTCTGATTAATTCAACGCCTGATACCATATTCGCCCACTGATCGTCCCCGCCGCATTGCAATAAACAATCATAATTCCTGTATAAATGAAGAAAGTCGTATGATTGAAGAAGTATATAGTTAAATTCAAGAAAAGAAAGTCCGGTTTTCATTTTTTCTTTATAAGTTTCAAAAGTGAGCATTCTGTTTACGCTGAAATGTTTCCCTATATCTCTTAGAAATTCCAAATAATTCATACCTCTGAGCCAATCGGCGTTGTTTATCAAAAGCCCTTTGTCCTTTCCGTCTATTACGATAAATCTTTCTATCTGTTTTTTCAACTGAATTACGTTAGAATCTATCTGTTCGATAGTAAGCATTTTTCGAGCTTCGGTTTTTCCGGAAGGATCTCCTATGATCGCCGTTCCTCCGCCGATTAGCGCTATAGCCTTATGACCATAGCGTTGAAGATGCGCCATGGCAAACATCGGAATAATGTGCCCAATATGAAAACTGGAGTTAGTCGGATCAAATCCCGAATAAAATGCGATCTTTTTTGAGTTTAATAAATTATCTAAATTTTCAACATTTGTGCATTGTTGGAAAAACCCGCGCTCTTTCAGTTCGATTAATACTTCATTCATTTATACATCCTATATATTTCGCGACCGTTCCCTTCCCAGTAAAAAAGAGTAAAAGTCCGCATTTAATACTTGTAAAGTTTTTACCATATTTAAAATAAGTGTCAATATTATTTTTTGTTAAAATAAAATAGATTGACTTAATTAAGCTTATTTAATATGATAGTTTTCAATCTAAAAACGGTATTTCAGATTTACTATAAGGGGTTTTATGGGAGCTCTAAATAACTTTTTTGAATCTTCAAACTTATTTTTAAATTTCGTATTCTTTATTATAGGTATGGCAATATTAATTAAGGGGAGCGATTTCTTCATTGATTCGGCTATCATATTTGCCCGAAAATTTAAAATCAGCGAAGTAATAATCGGTCTAACGCTTGTCAGTATCGGCACATCGCTACCCGAACTGGCGACTAACGTTAGCGCCGCTTTTAAAGGGCGAACGGCAATAGCCATGGGCAACATCGCCGGGTCAAATATTACAAATATAGCTCTTATATTAGGATTATCGGCCGTTATCGTAGGAAAAATCTCTTTTGACAGGAAAATACTCACGCGAGATTCAATTTTTATGGTTTTATCCACAATACTACTTCTCGCGTTTTCATTTTTTTTCGATAAAGAAATATATACGATTAATAAGATAGAAGCGTCGATTTTACTGCTATTAGCGGTTCTTTATACTATATATCTATTTAAATTTAGAAAAGAAGCGGCGGAAGAAGAGGAACAAGAGCATGAGACTTCGTGGATAAAAAATATTCCTATGGCTGTAACTATATTTCTCGTAGGTCTTTTCGGTATATACGCCGGTTCCGAAGTCATGGTAGGAAATGTAATTAGCATAGCCAAAAAGCTAAATATCGCCGACGGAGTTATTGGCGCGACAATTGTAGCGTTAGGAACGTCGTTCCCCGAATTAGCCGTTACTACCATCGGAGTTATTAAAAAGAAACACGATATAGCTTTAGGCAACATTGTAGGAAGCAACATTTACAATATTTTACTTATTATCGGTATAACTGGTATTATAAAAAACGTAGATATAACCAAATTCGACGGCTCGCCCGATATGACTATGCTATTATTCACTCTTCCGGTCGCATTATTAGTAGCCGTAGCGCTTCCCGTTTTCATGAGAATAAAAATGAGATTAGGCAGAATAAAAGGGTTAATATTTATCGCCATATATATAGCGTTTATTATCTTGAATTATACCGGAATCCCTTATATTAATAATTAAAAGGTAGTTTAATAATACCAGATTTATGGAAAATATAGAAAGAAGCCAGAATCCAAAGATTTCTGTTATAACAGTAGTATATAACTCAGAAAAATACATAGAACAAACGATATTAAGCGTCGTAAGTCAAAACTACGATAACATCGAATATATTATAATAGACGGAAAATCCGCAGATAAAACGATGGATATTGTCGCCGGATATAAAGATAAAATATCGGTAATCGTTAGCGAAAAGGACGCCGGTATCTACGACGCCATGAATAAGGGGCTAAAAATTGCGACCGGCGACTACGTATGGTTCATAAACTCGGGCGACGAGATATACGATAAAGATACCGTTCAAAATATATTCGCCTTTCTAAACGACGGATACCCCGACGTTATTTACGGTAAAACGGCTCTTTACGACAAATTCGGAGCCCTTATTAA
Organism: Spirochaetota bacterium; assembly: GCA_017998755.1. Lineage (GTDB taxonomy): Bacteria > Spirochaetota > GWE2-31-10 > GWE2-31-10 > MWDO01 > MWDO01. The sequence goes on from JAGOCL010000292.1 coordinate 2,418, forward strand.
GATTACTTCAGTTCCAAAAACGTTAGATAAAAACTCTTTCTCAAACGGAATGGTTGTTTCGCATCAAAGTTTATTAGTTAAAAGGGAATTAACTGAATATTACGATTTGAGCTACCGTTACGTTTCAGACCACGATTGGATTATTAAGATTTTAAAAAAGAGTAAATACAATTTCAAAACGGACTTTATCTTGTCAAAATATCTCGCGGACGGTTTCTCCGGATCAAATTTCCATGGTTGTTGGGGAGATAGGTTAAAAATTATCAAAAAACACTATTCAATTTCTTTTTACATTAAGAATCTTTATTTTTATATCTATAACTACTTAAAGCTCAAATTAAAAAATATTATTAAATAAAAAAGCCCTCCGGCGTTTTGAACGGAAGGCTCTGAATACTATATTTTATCTATTACTAATTTAAAACTTTGCTACCGTTATCTTTTTAACTATGTAGCTATGATCTTTTTCATTAAGTTTAAATTTAACCTCTTCGTTGACTTTTTTATCAAGAAATTTTGACCCAAACGGCGACTGATAAGAGATAATATTCTTCTCAGTATCGGACTCCCAAGGCCCCATAATGGTTAACTTGCTGTTAACTTTATTAATTGTATCGGTCAAATCCACAATTGTGCCAAACGTAACAAAATCGTTAGTGATATCTTCTTTTCTGACTATCGTCGCTCGACTTAGATCGTTCATAAGTTTGGTTACTTTATTCTGCAAGAACGCTTGCTTCTCTTTAGCCGCTTTAAACTCAGCGTTCTCTTTCAAGTCCCCTTTCTCCATAGCCCAACCGATCTCTTTTGAGTTCTCAGGTATCTCTACGTCTTTGATCTGCTGTATCTCCTTCTGAACTTTGACAAAACTTGTCTCGGTAGTAAGCAATTTATCCATAATCGAATTCTTAGATTTATTATCTTCAAATTTCAAGCTCTCGTCTTCGGTGCTAATATCAGGATACTTTTGAGATATGCTGTTTCTTACCGCCGCGATATAGTCCCCTTCAAGCACGTAAAGCTCGATTATAATAGTATATAAACGCTTGCAGAAATCCTTACTCGATTTTTCTATATATTTAATTAGAAATTCGTTTTTAAATAGAAAATCTTTTATCTGGTTGGATATTTTTTTATTTTTGGTTACGTCTTTTTTGTTATTTATGTCTTTAGCGGTCAACTCTATAAGATGAATAAGACTAAATAAAATAGAGTCGAAATCAATATTATACTCTTTGATCTTTTCTTCAGTTATGACGTTAACGATAATCCAGAAAAACGCCTCTCTGTATTCTTTATAAACGGAAGTTATCTCTTTTAATATTTTTTCAAAATACGACTTGTCTTTTACTAACAATTCGTCAAAAATAAATTTATTGGGGTATTTATAAAAAATATTTAAAAATATCTCATCCCATTTTGAATAACTTTTTTTAATATTTAACAGATAATCTTTTTTATAATCCGAAAAAGCTATATTTTCATATATCGCTATCGGATCTTCAACATTGTTGAAATAATCTCTAAATGTATAATTTAGATTAATGTTTAAAAATTTAAACTGTTGTTGTAATTTTGCGATTAATAAATAACTGCATATCGTCTGCTCCGTAACGTTATTTGTCGTGTTCAAAAATGTAAGGAAGTATTGAGACATATCTTCGAGATATTCCGAATCCGGTTCGGCATTCTCAATGAAATCAATAATCAAACTAAATCTTTGAGTAAAATCTTTCATAGCTTTAAAAGTATTGTAAGTTTTTTCTTCAAAGCTTAACGG
>JAGOCL010000293.1 GCA_017998755.1 Spirochaetota bacterium
AGATTACCCCGTTAAAAAACCACTATACATATTATTTTATTATTATAAATAAACGGATAAAAAAGGGCGGAATATTTGGATAATTCCAAAAAACTTCTTTCAAATTCGCTTAGATCGTTTTCCATCGATTTATCATAATTGGTCATAATCGGTTTTCTCGACCGAATAGAATGACCGATAATATTATCTTTTATATCCGAAACAATACCGATTATTCCATCCTTTTTTGTGTTTTTTTGTATCCAGCTTATTATTTTGTAAACATTTTGATTTTCGTCGACAGATAACGCAATAGTTTTACTGGAATGAGTCAGAACCGAGCTTTTTGATATGATATTTTGAAGAGCCAATTCCGGCGAATTTATATCGTTTAACTCTGATTGTATCTCATAAAGAGCTTTATAAACGTCTTTTGTTTCGTTGTTTTTTTGAAGTAATAAATTTTGATAAACAATATTTATCGCCTGTTGCGCAAAAGGAATTATAGTTTCAAGATCGTTGTAATCAAAATTTATATGATTATATCTAATTAATACCATCCCCCCCAGCAACTCGTCTTTTATTTTTAACGGTATAGCCATCATAGACTTTTTTATTTTATCGGGGCATGAATCTATATCGGGATTATAATCTTCGTAATTCATAAATTTTGTTTCGCCGGCTATACAGGCTTCGCCAAGCAAATATTTCCCGACGGGGGCTTTAGAACTAAAAGTTTTAATACGTATTTCTACTTTTTCATTAGAGTATATGGCAGTCAGATAGTTTTTGTCGTCGTCAATTTTGTATAATATTACGGTCTCGGTCGACACCAAACTACTGGTGATTTTCGCTATTATGTCTAAAGTCGTATAAAAACTATTTGACGAACTGAGAGATAGTATAGTTTCATACAACGCCTTGTATTTCATTTTTGAATCGATATTCTCCTTTATCAATACTATCTCTTTATATTTCGCTAAAGTATGTTTGAAAAAAGTATTGGCGATAGTCGATTCAATAATGTTGTAATTACGCGAATTTACTTTAGAGAGTATAAAAATACCGCTTGGAGCTTCGGAATTTAGAAATAAAGGACAAAAAAGATAAGAAGAATAAGTATTAACAGAATTGTATATTTCATAATCTATGTTTTTTTCATTACTGTTATAAAAGAATATACTTCTTAATTTTATTATTTGCTCCATTAAAGAAACGTTCAAATTTAGTTTATGTTTTTCAAGATACGATTTTATTTCGTCGCATTCGTCTATAAATATCGGATTTAATACGTTTTCTTTCATATTTATATCGCAATAGGACACAGTATCTGAAAATGTTAATTTCTTTAGCTCTTTAGCGCAAAATATTTTAAGATCGTAAATATTGTTAATGTTGTTTATATTAGCGATGCCGTAATATAGCATTTTATATAATTCGTTAGGAAGTTTTACGCTGATATTGTTTATATCTTCATGTTCCGATCTATATAATTTGATAAATCCCGAATCTTCTATAATTTTCTTAACGGAATTTTTTAAATTATTTAACATATCTATTTCAAGCTCGGAAAATTTTTTTTCGTTAAAAACTGCTATAAAACCTAATCTGTAATTTTTAATATACAATGGAATAAACGAGATATACTTTAAATTTTTGGTTTCCAAATAATTTGTTAACATATCGAAGCAATCAGCGTCGATAATTTTCATGTAATCCTGATAATTAATTTCTTTGTATGAATCAGTATAAATAAAATAAGCCGAATCGCTTTCAAATATCAAATCGACAAAATCGTCTACTTTTTTTAGAGTCAAATAATTGTAATCAATCCGTTTTTTTAAATAATTTATCGTCATTTTATCAGACTCGGTCATAAACCGAGCCGTCGTTTCAGAAGATATATCCCAATATTTTATAGAATAATAATTTTGATCGTTAAAGAAAAACAAGTTGGTAAGAGCAATGTCTTTTGATACGGTTTTACAAATATTTTTTGCAATTTTTTTTATTTCGCCTGAATATTTTTTTGCTACTATTGCGCTTAAATTCGATAGAGTTTGATCAAGATTTTTTATTATCTTAAACTTTATTTCATAATCGAATTTCTTAACTCCGTTTTTTAACGGCGTTATTTCTGCGTTGTAGGAATACAATTTATTTTTGATATTTAGCGTTACGCCGCCTGAATTTTTATTATTAGAACCGGCCGCTTCTTTTATCAAATTTGTCAATTTAAAAGAGTCGTTCTGAAAAATCGACATATCTTCAATGCAGATTTTTGATTCTTTTTTTTTAACGTTTGTTAATTCGTTTAACCTTTTGGAATATCTTATTAGCTGTCGCTCGGAATTGACAATTATTTTAAAATTATTAATTATTTTTTTCATTTGATATTATTTTATTACCGCGAAAAATAAGTATAATATATAAAAATAAAAAAAACAATAAAATATTTAATATTATTAATTAAATTATGGCTTATTTATTCCGATATTTTTACAGAATATAAAAAAAATTTGTATCTGGCGGGGAATATGAAAAGAATATATTTTATTTTTACATTTTTAAGTTTGATTTGGTCTCTCTATTCTATAGAAGAGATTCTTATCGATTTCAACGATGTTAGAGATACGACAATTGATTTCTCAAAATTTACGGTAGCCGATTGGCCGCCTGAACAGTTAAAATATATGAATGTCGATCTCCACCCTTCAAGATGGGTGGTTTCTGTTAATTCTTCCTCGTTTAACGTCGAATCAAGAAATAGAACATATTCGTTCTTAGCTAACGTTAAAATAATGTCTCCGATCGAATCGGAAGTTTTAGCTGTAAGAGCTTTTTTGCCCCAAAAATACGCGCATAGTAACATAACTATCAAGACTCCTTTTGAAATACCATCATTTTATATGTCTCCAAATAAAGAAAACGATTTTATGGGTACTATGTTTTTGAACAAAGGGGTGGTAAGAAACGTAGGAATAATGAGGAAACTCAGCGTTCTTATGTGCGGAAATAACTTTAATTATACTCTTTACGTTCGCATCAAAGATCAAAGAGGGGTAGAAAGAGATATTTATATTGGATATATGAATTTTACGGGATGGCAAACGCGAGCTTGGTCAAATCCGGATTACGATAATCAATTAGTATTGAAAGATATGTATAAAAAAACAAGACCTTATTATCCCGACGAATATCCTTATATAAAACTTGTCGGTTTTATAATAAATCGGATTGATACCGAAGTAACGGGCAACTTTGTAACAATGATAAAAGAGGTTACAGTTGAGTTTGACGAAGAATTTGTGGATATGAGATCTTCAAGCGGAGAGGATTTGATACCGTCTGTAATGACCGAAGAAAAAATCTTTGGTATTTATCAAGAAGAATTGATGAGAAGAGCTAACGCGGAGATGGAAAACGTCAACGTCTTTTTATATCATCAATGGGAAAATAAAATGAAAATGGACGTTCCATACAGATAAACAATAAATTATTAAAAAAACGGTCTGTCAAAGACCGTTTTTTTTTGTTGATAATATCAAATTATTATAGTATCTTAACTAAAAAATAGGAAGTCTTTATGTTATATATCAATTTTCCACAATGGCTCAAACCGGAAGTTTTCGGATTTCTAAACTTACCCGAAGGACATTTTTTAAATTTTCTAAGATGGTACGGTATGATGTATATCGTTGCGATAATGCTATCATTTTTTCAAAGTCGGTATTTGCTTAAAACTGAAAAATTCAAAACTCTAAATAAACATATAATCGACGATTATTATTTTTGGGCGGCTATAGGATTAGTTCTTGGAGCTCGAATTATATTTTGTCTGGTTTACGATTTTAGTTATTATATACGAAATATTAACGAAATTCTTATCCCTTTCAGAAACGGACAGTTTGTAGGTTTTCAAGGAATGTCTTTTCACGGAGGAGCGGTAGGAGTATTTATCGCATCTTTATTGTTTGCCCGTTTAAAAAAGATAAACTTTTTAGAACTGTGCGATTTGATATTTCCGACAATTCCGCTGGGTTACACTTTTGGAAGACTTGCTAATTTTATAAACGGAGAATTATACGGTCGAATTACATCTTCTTGGATTGGTATGATATTTCCATCCGCCGAAAAAGTCCCTTTAAAATATTCGGGAGCTCAGGAAATTATCGGCGATCTGGGATGGACGGTAGATACGGCGGCAAAAAATGTAG
>JAGOCL010000294.1 GCA_017998755.1 Spirochaetota bacterium
GATCGCAAGCTAATACTTTCTTTCCAATATTGCCAAAATAGTGCGATAATATCGCGCTTATTGTAGTTTTACCTATACCGCCTTTTAGGTTATATAAAACTATTACAATCGGTTTTAAATTCAAAACCTCGCTATAGTTTAATAAAGTTTTATTATCGCTATAGTTTTTTAACAAATTTTGTTCTAATTTTAAGTATAAAGTCCTCTCCGGTATACCGGATTTCTTACTTGCTTCAGAAACTGACATTAATTTCATAAAAATCCCTCGTAAATATAGTATAAGAAATTAGAATTTTAGTCAACGCTTTTTGCAAATTTGTTTTTAAAAATTAAATTTGCAAAAAGCGCTTGATTATTTAAAAATTAAATTTTATAATGTTTTAATTGATGTAATCATATCGTTGACTGTGGGAGGGAAATAATATGACTTGAATAAAAAAATAAAGGACTTCATTTTGGCGAATGAAGTCCTCAATTTATTAACTTGATTTGTTTTATATTTGAACCCAACTACCTCAAGTATAAAATAAATCCCAGAATTGTCAAGCGTTTTTTCATAAAATTTTTATTTATCGGGAGAAATTTATCTTTTTTCTTTTTCAAAGATAACGACTTTCCCGACTTGGGGGGATTATATGGTTGTAAATGAAGGTTTAGTAAAACGTTTCGGACTAAACGAAGCGTTGGTTATTCAAAATTTTGCTTTCTGGATCAATTTAAACAAAGAAAAAAATAGAAACGTTAAAGAGGGTAGGGTATGGACTTTTCAAACGTTAAACGAAATTAGCGAGAAAATAAAAATTCTATCCGTCGATAAAATTCGCTATTCGCTAAATAAACTTATTCGACAAGGCGTTATCGTCAAAGGTAATTTCAATAAAACAAAATACGATCGGACCGTCTGGTATGCTTTTCAAGACGAAACATTACTAAGTAGTATAATTGACAAATATACAGAAAAACAAAATTCCCAAATGGAAAAGGGGATTTTACCAAATCGAATTTCTGAAATTCCCGAACCTATACCAAATTTAGTAACAGATAATAAAAAAGAAGTAATAGTAGAACTATCTGACGATCAACGCGATATAACAAGCGAAGCTACTACTAATTTTAATCTTGACTCAGAACTAAAAGAGATATCAGACGATTTAACTTCTAGAGGATTATCGAAAAATCAGGCTATAAAATTAACTACTACCTATCCAAAAGAGTATTTATCGGATAAAATATCGCTGTTCGATTATTTATTGAAAACAAATCCGCAAAAAATGAAGAACAAAGCTCGTTTTTTGTTTATGTCCATTAATGACGATTGGACCGACGACGCATTCGAGTCATATAAAAAACAGAAATCTAAAGAGATTCTGCAAAACCGGTTGGAGAAAGAGTCTAAAACAAGCGAAAAGAGTAAGGCGGAATATAATAGATATATAGAGTCTGAATGTCAAAAAGAGTATTTAGCTTTATCTGAAGCGGAAAAAAAAGAAATAGACGAAACGATCTTTAAAGAGCTCGATACCCCGTTTTATAAGAGCAATCAAACGGCTTTTAATATAGCGTTAGAATCCAAACGGGTATTATTCGTTTATAACAAAGTTATAGATAAAATCAAAGAAAAGGATAAAAAAACCTCTGATTTGCGCGAGGATTGTCAAGGTTAAACGAAAAGGATATGGTTAAGGCAATTTCATTGTGGGGTGGAGGAGAGTCGTTTTTACGACAATAAAACAGGTTCTTTTCTTTGACATATTTGGAAATATCATAAAAGGGTAAAATAGTATTGCATTCCTAATAAAAACAATATATAATAGATTTGTATTCCTATATAGGTGGAGGCGTTTATTATGCTTGATAGTTTTTTTTCGTTAAGTCAGGAGTATTTAAAAAACAAGAATGAGGATTTTAAAAGATATTTTTATTTTGAAAATAATCTAGATAATCGATTCTCTATAATCACGGGAGGCAGGGGAGTCGGGAAAACAGTTTTTATTATCCAATATATTATGAAAAAGTTCAACGACATTTTTACCGACAAAGCTATATACATACCCGTCGATCATATTTTTGTTGAAAATAAATCTCTATACAGTATTGCGGAAGAATTTTATAAATATGGCGGAAAGCTTATTTGTCTGGATGAAATTCATAAATATTCGAACTGGTCTAAAGAGATGAAAAGTATTTACGATACGTTTCCGGAATTACAAATAATTGCTTCGGGTAGTTCGGCGCTTGAGATCAGCAAAGGTTCTAACGATTTATCAAGAAGGGCGATCCTTTATTCAATGAACGGTCTATCTTTCAGAGAGTTTTTGGCGCTATATCATTCTATAGATATTAAAAGCTATTTCTTTGAAGATTTAATAAAAGGGCATCAAGAAATATCAAATACCATATATGAGACTATTAATAAAGCGGATAAAAAGATACTAAAACTATTTAGCGAATACCTTGAATACGGGTATTATCCATATTTTAAAGAGTTCAATGATAAAAAGTATTATTATGTTACGTTAGAGCAGAATGTAAAAACAACTCTTGAAAGCGATCTTTTATCAATTCATCCGAATATTACCGGCGTCTCGTTGAAAAAAATAAAAAAATTATTAGCGATAATTTCAAAATCTGTTCCATTTACTCCCGATTTAAAAAATCTAAAAAATCTTGTCGAGGTCGCCGACGAGAGAACTTTAAAAACATACTTGAAATATCTTGAAGATGCCGGAATTATTATCTGCCTATCAAAAAGGGGTAGGGGATTGGGCGAACTTGAGAAGCCCGAAAAGATTTATTTGAACAATACAAATCTTATATACGCCTTATCTGAAAATAAAAATTTTGAAAAAGGAAATATAAGAGAAACTTTTTTTGTTAATAATCTATCCTTCAGAGAAAAAATAGCGACGTCAAAACAGGGAGATTTTATAGTATCGGATAAGTATATTGTTGAAGTAGGCGGTAGGAATAAAGATTTTAATCAAATAAAAGACATAGAAAACTCATTTCTTGTATTAGATGAAATCGAAACGGGATTTAAAAATAAAATACCGTTATGGCTATTTGGATTCTTATACTAAAAAAAAGAATCCTGATTGTCGTCAAGATTCTTTGAAGGCTAAACTCCGTAAAGCGATAAATAATTGGGTTGCAGTTTTATTGAGCCCGGGATATAATATATTGGCATGAAACAGTTATTATATAACACATAGCTTTTAAGGAAAAATTTATCCTTTGAATAATAAACCTTTTCAATAGCCTCGGTATTGTCCGAAAGAATATCAGATTCAAGCTTATCTATATCGTCGTCTTTTTCAACGATCGCCAGAAAGCCGAGATCGTCTAAACTAAAAGTGGAAATATTCCGGTTGTTTTCTCTGAACGTTTTATATAGGCTAATAAAAGTCTTTTTAACGTTTTTGTATAATTTGACTTCAATTTTTCCCTTTAGTTCCAAGATATCGCTGTATTTGTAGATAATTATCATTCTATGCTCCTTTTTCTTCGTTCCGATATAAAAGTCGTATCTGATCGATCTTTTATCCATACTAATATTATAATATAATTTTGTATTACTCTTTATTTCTTGATAACAAGTAATATTGATAAAGAACTCTCCGGATATAAGCAAAATAGGGGAGGGGACGCTTACGTTCCGGAGAGATAAGAATTATTTCTTTTTAAAACGGGATATCATCATCCGTTACATCAAAAGGATCTTCAATCTCTGTTGTGGAGATCTCTTTTTTCTTATGCTTAGATAAACATAAATAGTAATCCGGTTGCTTTTCTTCAGTTTTATTTTTATTCTTGAAAATCAAATATTCAACGTTACCGGATAGTCCTTTCATATATTTCGACGAGCCGTCTTTTTTTTCATTCAACCATAATCCGCAAATTTGGATTATGGGATTTTCTTGTTGTTGTTGATCCATTTAACTACTCCTTTGTTTCAAAGTATAATAGCCAGCTTTTTGACTTCTTTTAGCGCATCTTGATAAAATATCAGATGATACGAGTAACTCTAACCGGTTTTTATCGTAATTGATTATCTCCGATGGGGGAGTATAGGTTGCTGTTAATGAGAAGCCAAAACCTTTTTTGCCATTTAAACTTGCCGTTATAGTATCTTTGATTATTTTCTTCTCCTCTTCGAGCTCCTCTATTTCGTCGCATAATTTGATATAT
>JAGOCL010000295.1 GCA_017998755.1 Spirochaetota bacterium
GAGCCAAATTAATCTCAAAATCAAAACCGCCTGTAAAACCGAAAGGTCTTCCATTATCTTCATAAGGCGTATTCTCTACGCCTAAAGTTTTGTTATCACCTTAGTATAAGTTACAAGCCCTATATCATATCCTAATTCAAATCCCAATTCAAATAGCGGAAGGCCTACTTCAAAAGGAATAGACGTCCCGACTACCCCTTCATATGTAAAACCAAAATATTCATATTTTTGATAGTCGTTAGCTGCAAGATTATCTAACGTATCTGTAAATACTGTAGGTCCCATCGTAGGAATCGCCGCCGCAATATCAGCGGAAGCGGGGCCGTTTCCGCCTACTTTAAACCCAAAAAACTGCCTGATATACATATCATTAATAACTTTATTAAAAAGATCGGATTTCAACAATATTCCAAGTCCGACGTCGATAAGCCCCTCGCCGTCTATAATTTCTTTTTTAGCGTATCCAAGAGTTTTAGCCGGATCGGTATCTGTTTCCAGTTTATATTGATCAAAATCCGTCCCTCCGCCAATCATAACGCTCAATTCAAAAACATTTGAAATAGGAATGCCTAAAAATACCGCCAGATAATTATCAATCGCAGTCCAGTTTTGCGTTTCTCGGATTCCGGCCGTAGTTTTAGTCTTAGTATAAGTATTATCCATCGCGTCCTCTATGGAAAAATATATACCCAACTTAAATTTTTCCATAACGGGAAGAGATAAGCATGACGATATGACTCCCGCATAGGCGTCCGCTACAAAATTCTTTAATCCCATATTGATCTCGTACTCGGTCAATCCCGCCACCTCTTCGATGTCAAAATTGTCGTCTATGGCGACGGCGTTTGAAAAGCTAACGGTAATCAATAAAATCATTATAACGTTTAAAATTTTCCTCATAAAAACTCCTTTTCTTGTAAAATTTTGTAATATCTTTTAATACTAAGAAATATTACAAAGCTTGTCAATAAATAAACTTATTTTTTTTATTTTTATAAAATTTTTTTCACTTCTTAATAAGATTTTCTAATTAAAAGGTAGTTATATCAGAGTTTATTATTTAAAATCTTTAGAAATCAATGGAATTAGTCGTTTAACCAAACAATAAGTTAGATAAGAGTATTTTTATCCCAATTCCGATCAAAATTATCCCCCCTAAGATCTCCGCCCAACGCTCAAATACAGCCCCCGCAATACGGCCGAGATAAACCCCAAGAAGCGACAATCCAAAGGTTATACTCCCTATGACGATAATAGAAAAATATAGCGGAATTCTTATTAATCCGATGGAAATTCCTGCGGCAAAAGCGTCGATAGAAGTCGCAAAACAGACTATAAACAGAGCTTTACCGCGTGATATGTCGGTAACGTCGCAATTTTCCTCTTTCTTAAACGATTCGACGATCATTTTTACTCCGATAACCAGCAATAACCCAAACGCGATAAACGGCGCGACGCTTTCGACGACTCTTCCGAGAAAATTCCCGCTAATCCAGCCTAATAACGGCATGATCATCTGAAATAGCGCCGTCGATAACGCCAGTCTAAACGCAGACTTAAATATAATTTTCTTTTGGCATACGCCGTACCCCATACAAACCGCAAACGCGTCCATCGCAAGCCCTAATCCCAGTAATACTACGGTAAAATAAATCATAGACCTTCCTTAAAAAAAAGAACCGCTCCTAATACAAAGCGGTTCTCTTTCACATCGTTATTTTATCATAATTCGCCGATTTTCTTTAATATATCGGATTTGGAACCGTTATTTTCAACTAAGTTCTTCAAAGCTACTATTTTGTCTCTTGCAGTCTGAGGGTCGCCGAATTCGTTATTTTTTATCTTCAATCGCAATAGTTCAAGTTTTTCGACAATATTTAAGAAAAAATCGCCTTTTCGCGCTCTGATCTTAAAATCAAAATCTCCCGCAACCATCCTGTCAAGCGATACTCTGATTCTGTATATCGGTCCCGCCATCCTATGCGAAAAAAACAGCGAGTATACGCAGATAATTATCATAATAATAGAGCATACAATAAGCAGTGGGGGAACAATAACTTTGAACAGATTAGTTCTTATCTCTTCCGGTCCGTAAAATTCCTCTAAACTCTTCTCGTCGTCGACAATTATCAAATCGTCTTTTTTTAGCCCCTCTTCCGCTTTACCTTTCGGATCGTAAACAAAATACTCTTGCCCCTTTTTGTAAACAATTATTGATTCGGCGTTGTAAGAAAACTTTTTATACCCCTCGATTGTGGTATTAGACCTTTTTTTAATTGTTACAATTTGATTAAAAATATTATCTCCAAAAAGAGATTTGTAATACAACCAGCCGGTAGCAAATAAAAAAATAGCTACGACAGTCAGCAATATTGTCAGTAAATACTTAACAATAAAACCGATTTGAAACGGTTTGTCGATAAGATAATTCGTTCTTTTTGATTTAGTCACAGATTTCCTCCATATATATGATACGAAATAAAATTATTTTGAAAACTCGCCCCGGGATCGCCCAGAGTCGAAATCTAAATCTTTTAGTATTTTATATTTTATTCAGAAATAATTCAATATATTTTTGAAAAAATATAAAAAATATTTATTTTTAATCTTATCGTCCTTTTTTACAATCAAACTTTAAGAATTCCTATCCCTTCGCAACCTTTATACTCAAAACATATCGTTGAATGGGTTATTTTAAATTTTTCTATCAATATTTTTTCTATTTCTTTATTAAGAAAAACCGTTTGACTAACTAAAATATCGTTTTTCAGATTTATATGAGCCTCGAAATGAACGTTTTTTTCGTCAAGAGCCCACAAATGTATGTGATGAATATCTTCTATATTATTAATTGTAAGAATAGCGTCGTTTATTTTCTGAATATTAATATTTTCCGGAACTCCCTGCATAAGAATATTTATCGACTCTTTAACGACATGGTAACATTCTCTAATTATATAAAGATTAATCAAAACAGTTAGTACGGAATCAAGCCAAAATACGTTAAAGAGCGTCATTAATACTCCGCCGACGACTACCGCAACCGACGAAAGAGCGTCGCCGAGAAGATGAAGATACGCCGACTTGATATTCAGCGATTTCTTAGAGTCGCTCCGTAAAATAATTATCGCCAACAAATTTGAAATCAATCCTATCGTTGCGATAATAATCACCATTTCGCCTTTAATATCTTCGGGACGAATAAACTTACTATACGCCTCTTTCATCAACAAAATAGATATCGCAATTAGCGTTACAGAATTGAAAACCGCGGCGATAACTCCCGTTCTTTTATAACCAAAAGTCCTTTTATAATCTGCGCCTTTCCCTGAAATCTTAACGGCAAAATAACTTACTACAAGAGATACGCCGTCGCTAAAATTGTGCATCGCGTCTGATAATAACGACAAACTACCCGATAATATACCGCCTATTATCTCCGCTATTGTTATTACGATATTCAAGAGCGTCGCAATAAAAATCTTTTTACCGCTAACTCCTTGAACAGAATGGTTATGCCCCGAATGATTATGAGATTCTTCACGACTACCCTCGCCGCAATTATGAACCTCGTTATGTCCGCCCATATCTATACTCCTCTCCGATAAACCGCTATCATAACGACCTTACAATATCTTTTAGCGATTCTATAAATATTTTAACTTCATTTTCAGAGCCGACTGATACTCTGAGACAATTCTCAAGCCCGACGGACGAAGAATAATTTCTTATCAAGACGCCTCGTTTAACAAGCTCGTCAAATACAAAATTTGATCTCTCTACCCTAAACAGAAAAAAGTTGGCGTCCGAATGAAATAATTGAATCTGCCTAATTTTTTTTAATTCAGATTCCATAAACTCTTTCTGCTTTAAAATAACTTCAACATTTCGCGCTACAAACTCGGGGCGCTCAAGAACCTCTTCAAGCGCGATAAGATTTAAGATATTGAGGTTATACGGAAGCTTAACTTTCGAAAACTGCGTTATAATATTTTTCTCGCCTATCATACAACCCAACCGTAACCCCGCCAATCCAAACGCCTTGGAGAAAGTACGTAATATAATAAGATTTGGATATCTTCCCAAATCGCCGATCAAAGTCTCTCCGCCAAATTGTATATACGCTTCGTCTACTACGACCAAACCGCCGGAATTCTCGATAACCTTGATCAAATCGGCTTTA
>JAGOCL010000296.1 GCA_017998755.1 Spirochaetota bacterium
ATATATATCTTTCCCTCTTTTTAAAAATTTCTTTACGTTTTTCTCGCGAATATTTTCTGATACGATTTTATTTAAATGCGACCTGAATTTATCTATATTTTCTGCGGACAAAAAACTACCCAAACGTGTGAAAAAATATTGCGTATAAGCGCGACAATTGTTTATAGAAGCGCCATCGTAATCGGGATTCTTACCTATCTTAGAAAGATATACATGTATCTCGTTAGTCATACCATAATGCGCAAAAAGATCTTGAAACGCGTGAAGTACAAAACCCAACGAGTAATATCCCCAATACAACTCGTCCTTTCCAAATAAATCGTCGATTTTATTCATTTCAGTTTGAATAAACTCTATATAATTAGAAATACTCTCTTCTCTTATATTATTTAGACTTTCTTTAGAATAATCCTTGTTTATGTCGTAAGAAGCCGTCTGAGCGTGTTGAACTACTCCGTTGAAATAATACAAATCAATATCTCTTGAAGCGTAAGCTAAAACGTCGGAATATCTTTTATCTTTGATCTCGTAATATTCTATGCCATAAATTATATTCTTATTTATCCTAACGATTTCGCCAAATTCGACGTTGAATATTTTTTTCAAAGCTTCCTTAGTCATTTCGATATGCGATCCGGGTTTATCTGTCAGTCCGTCAAAAGAGTAAAGTATAGAAACAGATAGCGTGAAAATTAAAATCGCCATTTTTTTCAAAATTTTACCCCCTCGAAAACAACTTGAAATTTAAACAAAGCAAAGGATATAAAAAAGTAATCCATACTCCTATAAAAAAATATCTAATCGTATCAAACAAATATTTATCAGGAAAAACCTTTTTTAAAACAATCATAAAAAACAACGTAGTTCCTATACCTAAAATAAAAACGATCGTTTTCTTGATAAAAGAGTTTTTATTGGAAAATTTTACAATTTTATCTTCAAGAAAAAATCCCAAAGAACAACCTCCAAATACGCTCAATATCTTATAAGTCGACTCTATTTTTATATCACCCCATCCTCGAATCAATTCGACAATATTTAAAACTATAAGCGCCATGGACGTTATTATAAAAAATACCAAAACAAATAAAGAACGTCTTTTCGCGTTTTTACTAATTTCGTCGAGTATAAAGTACATTATTATCGAAATAATAAAACCAATCGCCAAACCGCCGATTACGTCTATCAACCAATGTACTCTCAGATACAATCTTGAGATCGCGACAAGCGCCGATATTACGAGCGCCGATATAAATAAATTAATCTTTTTATAAAACAGCGATCCCGTTACAAAAAAACTTGTCGCGGCTTGCGTGTGTCCGCTGGGAAATGAATATCCCAAAGCGGTTTCCATTCTTACGGGATACAAATTTTCTAGAACTTCGAACGGCCTTTTTGTGTGAAACAATAATTTAAGAATCTCAGAACTCGCGACCGATACCAAGAAACTAAAACTTAAAATAAAGCCGTATTGTTTGGATATGTTCCAATAAACAAGGGATATAACGGCGATGATAAAATACTGCTCGCCCAACATAGTGATTATGGTAAATATCTTATCCAAAACAGGGTTGGATATATCCCTAAAAAAATATAATATTGATTCCTGCATTTTTTTTTAAAATACCGGCGACTGAAGTCGCCGGTTATCATTAAATTTACTTTACTTTAGAAGTAGTTTTTTTAGTAGTTTTTGGCTTTGCCGGTTCGGTAGATTTAACCTCGGCTTTATCGCCTGATTTTTTATCCTCTTTTTTTTCTTCGACTACTTTTGGTTTTTCCATTTTCTTATCGTATCTCGGTTTGAAAATAACGCACCCCAACGGCGGAACGGTTACGTCGATCGAATACGGCATCCAGAACGAACCCGGCTCTCTCGCCATAACCCCGCCGAAGTTGCCGACGTTGCTACCGCAATATTTTCCGGAATCGCTGTTAAAAACCTCTTCGTAAAAACAATTTTCCGGTACTCCCAAAGTGTATCCGCCTCTCGGTACCGGCGTAAAGTTAATTACTACAACTAAGAAATCAAAAGGATCGTTCGATCTTCTGATAAACGATATAGTGCTGTTATCAGAATCGTCGCAATTAATGCCGATAAATCCTTCAGGAGTCGCGTCCTTTTCCCATAACGCTTTCTCTTTTTTATATAAATGATTTAAATCCTTTACGCAATCTTTCATTCCTCTATGGAAGTCAAAATCAAGCAGATGCCAATCCAAACTCTTATCTTCTCTCCATTCTTCGAATTGAGCGAACTCCTGTCCCATAAATAGAAGTTGTTTTCCCGGATGCGTCCACATATAAGAATAAAACGCTCTTAGATTCGCAAATTTTTGCCAATAATCTCCCGGCATCTTGTTAATCATCGAACCTTTACCGTGTACTACCTCGTCGTGAGAAATAGGCAGAATAAAATTTTCCGACCAAGCGTATAAGAAGCTAAAAGTCAGGTCGCCTTGATGATATTTTTTGTGAATAGGATCTTTCTGAATATATTTTAACGTATCGTTCATCCACCCCATATTCCACTTAAATCCGAAACCTAGTCCGTTGGCGTAAGCAGGTTTAGTAACTCCGGCAAACGAAGTGGATTCTTCCGCTATCATCAAAACTCCCGGAAAATACTGAGCGATAATAGAATTCAAGTGTTTAAAGAATTCTATCGCTTCCAAATTCTCTCTGCCGCCGAACATATTCGGTATCCATTGTCCCTCTTTTCTACTATAATCCAAATAAAGCATCGAAGCGACGGCGTCAACTCTCAAACCGTCGAAATGGAATTTATCTACCCAGTACAAAGCGTTAGAGATCAAAAAGTTTTTGACCTCAAGACGGCCGTAGTTGAATATCTTGGTTCCCCAATCCATGTGCTCGCCCATCCGCGGATCGGCGTGTTCATACAAAGCCGTTCCGTCGAAATTGATAAGCCCGTGTTTGTCCTTTGGAAAATGTCCCGGCACCCAATCGAGTATAACGCCGATATTCTCCTGATGGCATTTATCTATAAAATACTGCAATTCGTCCGGTTTGCCGAACCTGCTCGTCGGAGCGTAATATCCTGTTACCTGATACCCCCAACTTCCGTCGAAAGGATGCTCCTCTATTGGAAGCAATTCGATATGAGTAAATCCCATATCCTTAACATAATTTATCAGTTTGTCCGCAAACTCCGTATAAGTCAACATCCTGTTGCCATCGTCGGGAGATCTCATCCACGAGCCGAGATGAACTTCGTATGTAGACATCGGCTGATTGATAAGATCTCGTTTTGCTCTCTCGTCAAGCCATTTATCGTCTTTCCATTTATACTCTTCCAACGTATAAACGACGGATGCGGTCTTTGGTCTTAACTCGGCGTAAGAAGCGTAAGGATCGGCCTTCTCAATAAGTTCGCCGCCCGGAGTCTTGATTTCAAATTTATAAACTTCGCCCTCTTTCAATCCGGGAACAAACAACACCCAAACCCCCGAATCTTTCAAAAGTTCCATCGGGTTTTTTCTGCCGTCCCAGCCGTTAAAATTTCCGATAACGCTGACTCTCGCGGCGTTTGGAGCCCATACTGAAAAGTAAACGCCCTTTTTCCCGTCGCGGGTAATAATATGAGCTCCCATCTTTTCATAAATCTTATAATGTTGCGATCTGTTAAATAAATATCTGTCGAATTGAGATACTCCGTCGACCCACTCTTCGTACGGGTCTTCCATCGTCCATTCGTTTCCGTAGTAATCCCTAACTTTTATCACATACTTAAACTTATCCTTCTTATCCCAAATAACCCCTTCAAAAAGTCCGTCGTTATGAACCTTGCCCATCTCCCACTCTTTTTTTGAGTCCTTCTCAACGACAAACGCCTGTTTTGCTTCGGGTAAAAAAGCCCTGACAGATTGAACGCTCTTATTAACTCCGTTCTGATCGATAACCTCGATAGGATGAATACCTAATATCCAGTGCGGACTTTGGTGGTTAGACTGAACTATCCCCAAAATATCCGGCGCGTATATTGACGTTAACATCTATTGCCTCCATAAAGTAAATAATTTGAATAGAGCCATTATATCATAATAAATTACAAATAATACACAAAAAAATATTTTTTTATTAAAAAAAATATTTTTTCTTAGTAATGCGTTTTATGAAAATTAAAATTATAAAATATATTTTAAATATTATAATTATTT
>JAGOCL010000297.1 GCA_017998755.1 Spirochaetota bacterium
TCTTCATATAGTCTGTGAAGGTCTTCATTCAGGAAAAATGAAATATTCAAATTTATAGCGTTTTTAAATTTTTTCTCAGTAGATTGACCAAATTTCAAATCAAAAAACAAAATATCAAAATCCCATCCGCCGGCTTTCATATACGAATCCTGATAAGAATAAATCTGTATATGAGGTATCGCATAGTTCAGTTGATATTCCCGGCCGGGAGTACCTAGCGTTAGAAGTAGCTGAACGAAATATCCGTCGTCTTTCAACAAATTGGCTACCATAATCATAATATTGCCCCCGTGACTGTGTCCTACGAGATTAACGGGGATAGAACTAGTCGAAACTTCGCGAGCCGCCGCCTCTTCCAGAATGTAGGACTTGATATTATGATAAAAAAGCAAGGCGGCGTCTGTTCTCGCTTTATCGTTATTTTCTCCCTTCCATCCCAAGAATATTCCTTTTTTTGAATTTAGATAGGATGCTATTTTTTCCGCGTAGCCGCGGCTATCCGGTTTGCCCCTTTCAGAAAGAAAATATTTATCGATAGGCATTTTGAGAGACAAACGGGTGCCGCTCGCTACAAAAGTTAACGCCGAAGGGTCAAGCGTAGCTATAGTAGATTTCATCTCTTCAACTTTAGCTTTAACTTCGTTTATCAAGCTCGGCAACATATTTTTTTTTGTTTCTTTGTAATTATTTTTTACGTCGCTTTTATTATTTTTTATTCTCTCCTCTTCCTGTTTCAGAGCTTCGTTCATAGATATTTTTAGATTTTCTTCTTGAGCTTCTCTTTCATTTTTGATTTTTTTTCTATCCGATATGTAGTCTTTCAAAAGCTTGGATTTTTTTTCTTTATATTGTTTTTCTTCTTCTTCAAGAGCTTTGATCTTGACCTTATAGTCTCTTTTTAATATAGACAAGTTCAGTTTGTAGTTTTCCTTAGCCGTTTCTTTACCGTATTCTTTTTCGTCCCGATAATAATTTTGTTTTGCCTCATTTTTTGCCGTTTTATAATCGTTTTTGGATTGTTCGTAAGCTTCTTTAAAAGATTTTTCTATCCCTTCTTTTTCATTTTTATATATTTTATAAAGCGCTTTTCTTTGTTTCTTATAGTCGTCTTTTAGGGTCGCTATTTCATTTTCAAGGTTATTATCCAGTTGATCTTCTTTCATTTTCAACTCTTCTTTTAACCCTTTTGAGTTAGTCAAATACGATTTAATGAGTTGAACTCGTTGTTCTTTTAACTCTTTTCTATACTCATATTCCAGTTGTTCTATGATAGCGTCCGAAAAAGCATCGTTTGTTGAGTCTGATTGCGAGAAAGCCTTAAAACAAAAAAGCAAAATAAATATTAAATATCGGATATTTTTTACCAAGATGTATCTCCTCAATTTTTTAATAATATATCATATTTTATAACAATGTAAAATTGAAAAGCAAATTTTTAATGGAAAATTTATATTGAAAAATTAACTTTTTTTATATATCATATTTTTCAATAAGAAAAGCGGCGATAGCGGCTTTCGAAGGAATATATATATGGGCGGTTTTTTTGGGGCGGCGTTAAATAAAGATTGCGCTGTGGATTTATTTTACGGAACAGATTATCATTCTCATCTCGGTACTAAAAGGGGCGGTTTGTCTATACTGGATAACGGCAGATTTATCAGATTTATTCACGACATTACAAACGCGCAATTTAAAAGTAAATTTGAAGAAGATATAAACAAAATGCATGGTAAAAGCGGAATTGGTATAATAAGCGACAGCGATAATCAGCCGTTAATAATCGGCTCGCATCTTGGAACTTATTCGATAGTAACGGTCGGAGCCGTTAAAAATATGGAAGAAATTGCTCAAAAAACTTTTAGAGAACGAACTACTCATTTTTCAGAGATGAGCGGAGACGAGATAAACTCGACCGAACTAATTTCTACAATAATCAATCGAGGCGCCAGTTTTATAGATGGGATCAACAACGTTTCTGAGACAATCGACGGTTCTTGTTCGATGCTCATATTGACAAAAGACGGAATTTACGCGGTAAGAGACAAATACGGTAGAACGCCTGTTATCATAGGAAAATGCGAAAACGGATATTCGGTCGCAACCGAAAGCGCTTGTTTCCCTAATATCGGTTACGAGATATACAAAGAATTAGGTCCCGGCGAAACGGTATTTATTACCAGCGATTCAGTCGAGACTGTCATCAAACCAAAAAATAAATTGCAAATTTGCGCTTTTTTGTGGATATATTACGGATATCCGTCCTCGTCTTACGAAGGTATTAATGTTGAGGAATCAAGGTATAATTGCGGAGCCGCGCTTGCAAAAAACGACAGAGTCGAAATAGATTACGTAGCGGGTATTCCGGATTCGGGAACCGCGCACGCCATCGGATATTCCTTTGAAGCGAAAGTCCCTTTCAAAAGACCTTACGTTAAATACACTCCGTCGTGGTCGAGAAGTTTTATGCCTCAAAATCAGGAAGCTCGCGATCTTGTTGCAAAAATGAAACTAATTCCAATAAAAGAATTGACGACCGATAAAAAAATATTATTTTGCGACGACTCGATTGTAAGAGGAACTCAATTAAAAAATACGTTTAAAAAACTATTCTATTTTGGCGCAAAAGAAATACATATGCGTATAGCATGTCCTCCGCTTTTATTTTCATGCAAATTCCTAAATTTCTCAAGGTCAAGTTCTGAAATGGATTTGGCTTCTAATAAGGCGATACAACAGATTGAGGGAAATATTATTTCGGATAAAAGCGAATATCTTGATCCAAAAAGCGATAAATACTGTAAAATGGTAGAGATTATTAGAAAAAAAATCGGAGTTACGACTTTATCTTATCTATCGTTACCGGATATGATAAAAGCGATCGGGCTACCCGAAGAAAATATATGTTCTTATTGTTGGAACGGGAAAGAATGTAAATAAACGATTAAAAAATCTTTTTAGCGGGTTAATATAGCCGATATTTAAACGTCAACCCGGGGGTTTTATATGTATCTGGATAATAGGACTACATTTATAAGAAGAGATATAATCGCGCATATCGCTAGGTTGTATTTTGAAGATACTCTAGTCGAACAGATTGATAAACTTCCCATTAAAATGATAAAAAACGAGGATACTCCGAACCGTTGTTGTATTTACAAAGACCGGGAGATGATAAAATACCGCGCTATAGCGATAATGGGTTTCAGCTTAGAAAATGAATATGAAATCGATAACAATCTTTTATCCGATTACGCTAAAATAGCGATCGGGCGGGATAAACCGTCTTTTCCTATTCTAACTTTTATCGACGACGCATGCAGATCGTGCATCAGAACGAATTACTTTATCACTAACGTCTGTAGAAACTGCGTAGCCAAACCTTGTATCGTTAACTGCCCTAAGAAATCTATCTCAGTTGAAAATAATCAAGCGCATATCGACGCCGCTACCTGCGTAAATTGCGGAATATGTATGAAAGTCTGCCCATACCACGCGGTAGTATATGTTCCAGTTCCGTGCGAAGAGTCCTGCCCCGTCGACGCTATTATCAAAGACGATAAAGGAAAAGAGGATATCGACTATTCCAAATGCATCTTTTGCGGAAAATGCGCAAGGTCTTGTCCGTTCGGCGCAATTATGGAGAAATCGCAAATAATCGACGTAATTAAACATATAAAAAACGGTTCGACAATTGTCGCCATGATCGCCCCGTCGATCGTAGCGCAATTTGAAGTCAATTTGAATAAAATCGTCGGAGCTATAAAAAAAATCGGCTTTTCAAACGTCGTCGAATGCGCGCTTGGAGCGGATATTACAGCTGAAACTGAAGCGAAAGAATTCTTAGAGAGGATCGGCAAAGGGGATAAAATGATGGGGACTTCCTGTTGCCCCGCCTATACCGAAGCGGTAAAAAAACACTCTACCGATTTTATCCCTTTTGTTTCCCACGCGAAAACACCTATGAAATATACCGCGGACTTAGTTAACGAAAAATATCCAAATTCTATTAAGGTGTTTATAGGTCCGTGCATTGCAAAAAAACACGAAGGACTGGATTATAAAAATATTGATTACGTTTTGACTTACGAAGAGTTGTCTGCTCTTTTTACAGCCCGCGATATCGACCTTAAATGTTGCGTAGAATCGCCGCTAGATTTAAAGGAAGCGACGAATATCGG
>JAGOCL010000298.1 GCA_017998755.1 Spirochaetota bacterium
TTTCATTTCCCTTATATTCCGTTGCCATTCTGATATAATGCAGTAATCTATAAATAAATCCGGTTGAATATTTAGTATCTTCCTCTTTTATTTTTTCTATGAGCCATTTAACCTCTCTATGAATATTCAATAATTCGGTATAATCATAAGCCGTCGATGATAAAAACTTAATTTTATTTCTGCCGCTATGTTTTGCCTCGTCAAGATTATGTTCCGCTATAACAGAAGATTTATTAATAGGGACATTGTGTTTATTTACCTCAACTCCTGTCGAAAAATGAATATCAGTATTATTACAAACAAATCTCTTAAAATCATTATTCAAATCTTCAATAAAATCAATAGTTTTATTCCAAGGCGCTATAATAAAAACATCATCTCCACCGGATAAAACAGTATAAAAATCTTTATAATCCTTTTTAAGTTTTTCCTTAATTACAAGATTAAAAAACAGATTAAGCGCTCTTGATAATGAAACATATCTTGATATAGAGATATTGTTTATATATTCATTCCCGTTTTTAAATCTAAACCCATCGGTAAATATATTTCCAAGATTATCAACATCGATTTTTATAAAAGACAAAAAATCAGAACCGGTATATTTATTTTCTTCATTTTTATTTAGAGTTAGCGCTTTTCCCCCAATATCCTCAAAAGTCAATACCTCGTTGTTTTTTATCGCAACATAGTTATTTAGCTGCCATTCTGGATATAAAGATTCATCGCTATTTATTTTATAAATAAACAGAGGATTATTAAAATCTTCGATTTTATTAGAAAATTCGAGATATAAACTATCGTCAAAAAAATTCTCGATATCCGATTTTCCTTTTTGTAAAGAAAAATATTTTTTTCCTACTAATTTAGCTCCAATATCTTTGAACTTCTTACAATAACCGCAATAAAAATCATTACCAATTTTAATATCCCCCGGCAAAACTCCGCAGGCATCGCAAATTTCAGCTCCATTAAAATTAATGTTAATTATATTTCTCCCCGATTTAAGTATTTTCTCAAATTTCCTGTTTTTCTTTTTCTCAAGTCCGTTATGAATCTTAATAAGAATCTCGGGAAATAACTCTCTGTCAAAATCTTTTGAGTTTACAGAAACGGAGTAATCTGTAATTATCGATATTATCCCATTATGATTGTTAAATAGCCATTCATCTGCGCTATCAACGACTAACTCAATTTTTTCTTTTATTTCTTTAATATTTGGTAGAAGAGATATAAATTTTCCGCCGGCATTAATCAGTTTTACAAAAGGGGGAATATCAAGATTTACGCATATATAATGATAATACGCCTCAGTTAATAGCGATATATAAAAAGATCGCGCTCTTATTATTTTTGAGTTCCCTTTAAAACTTTTATGCTGATTTTGGAATATAAACGATTGAATACCAGAAATATCCGCAGTTAATATCAAAATTTCATTATTATCAACTTTATTACTCGATTCCTGATATAAATAAAGAGAAAGCGCAAGATTCATCGTAGTAATACTATGATCAAAAAGCGATATATCGTTATATTTATCATTAGTTGCGCTTGGTATAGACCATGTATATTTTTCATACAAATTTATAAGATTCTGTATAAATATATTTTTATTATCCATAGAAAAAACAGTTTTAAGCTCGTCAATGAAGCTATCCCATAGTTTTTTATAATCAGAAGTAAGATTTTTATTTTCATTTATAATTTCGGGGAAAATATTATCAGATGATAATTTATTCAAATGATAACAATATTTACTTGTAATATTCAATTCATCGTTTTGAGTTATTATATTAAAAACCGGCTTAAGATTTTTTTTGAGATAATCGCCATTTTTGTAATGACTATCATCATCGGTTATTCTATCAAATCCCGCAGATATTCTATCTGCCGTCTCGATTATTTTCTCCGTATCCGATGAAGCGTTATGATGATTAGCCGCTAGCTTAGCGACTAACCCCATATCTATGCTCGACAAATTATTAATCGCTTTTAATATTGGAATAAAATCTTTATCAAAAAAATCATAAGTCCATAAAGCATGTCGATGCGAATAATACCCTCCTTTTCCTGATGGCAATACATAACCTTCCATATTCTTAGTAGATATAGAAAGTTTACTCTCATCCCCTCCAAACGCCCTTTGTTTAAACTTCCCCACGTCGTGAAGTAAAGCCGCAATTATGATTTCATATAAATTATCTTTCATATTCGCCTCTCGCCTTTAAATCTGTTAATATAAAACTCCATAAATATATCCTTATAGTTTATTTATATTCTGTAAAAAATATATTCTATCATAAATTTATAAATATCAATTATAATAATCTAAGAAAAAATCTTTTAACATTTTTCTTAAAATATCATTAATAATAACGTTTTGTATCCGAACCTAACCGCCGTTCTCTACCAACTTCATTCTGCCCCTGCCAAACGTGGTATTTTTTCCGATTCCGAATATTTCGGGTATTTTTAATATGGCTTTAAAAGGGTCGATTTCTCCATAATACTCGATATTTCCGGTTACGCCGCCCATTGATACCTTTTTCTCCTGAGTTTCGGAGTATCTCTGCCGCTTTGACCAATTAATGTTAGTTTTGACTGTTTCGACAGATTCAGCCAAATTTAATATCTCTGCGGGGTTTACCTCCTCAGATTTCTCGCCGTATAGCTCGGTAAGCAGACCCCCTCTTATAAGAGAGTATTTGATAATATCTTTAAAACTTAATTCATAATTAAACTTATTATTTTGATGAATCCTTGTAGGCGACGCGATATCGATAGAGAAGTTCTTCCGCTTGCCATTTATTTCATTGAAATTATAATTAAAATTGACGACCTGCGCGTTTTTCAGCGACCGAACTTTATCTTCGTAAATCGATTTATCGCTAGATAAATCGATTATATCGCGAATAATATAGCCGATTCTCTCCTTTCCAAAACCGTTTTCTCCCATCCTGAAAAACGTCCAGACAATTTGCTGAATATAGTTGAACGCGTCCCTAAAAAGTATCATATCAAAGTTCACTATTTTAGATCGTTTACCGTCGTTTTTTACATAAAAACTATACGGACGCGGGGCTTTGTTTATGTTTTTGAACTCGTTATTCTCTATACTGGCGTTATTAACGAATAATATAGCGAATACGCAGCTCTTACTTAAAAAACAATCCCTACATTCCGCTCTTTTATTAATGCAAACTATCCGTTTTAATTCATGACCAAATCCGCCCCGTATTAGGGCTTCCGGGAAATAGGGGTAAATAGAAATCTCCGTTTCCAATATAAATTTTAAATGAATAAATGGTATCATAGGTTAACCTCTTATTTTATCAAAAAACTCTTTTTGCAATACATCCTCGTTGGTTAAACCGTAATAATCTAAAATGCTTATTCCCATATGTTTTGACCTGTTTCTATATTTTTCTTTTAATAACATATTTTCATCTCTCAATTTTGAATCCAGAGTTACAATATAACTTTTAACATCCAATCCGAAATCTTTATTTATTGAACTTAATTTATATAAAGTATCTGTAGTAATATCTCTTTCTGTTAAAGAATCATACATTACTGTTTTACATTCAACAACATACAGCGTATTATTAAAAATAAAAAATACATCTATTTCATTCTGAACATTATCTCCTCTAAATATACTGATATTAACCGCTATATCAGAATTATTTAAATTTAATTTGTTTTTTATCAATAAATATATATACTCTTCAAACCAGCCGCCTGTAAAAAACTCAAGCTTATCTTTATCCAATTCTTTAATATTTTTATAATTCAGCTCTACCAAAAAATTATTTATATCTTTTCTATTCTCAATATTGATCTTTTTTATTTTCTTATCGTTTCGATAATTTCTTAAATCGTTCAATACGTTCTTGAAATTATCAAAGAATTTACTATCTTTGAAATTATAAAATATAAATTCCAATTTACTGTATTCTTTTTCTAATAAAATATTTGGATCCCCTGACATTTTGATTCCATAAGAAGATAAGTATTCTTTTAGACTAAGTTTTACATCAATATTTCTTTCTTTAATTTGCGTATAAGGAAACAGTTTTATTATTTTATTTTTTTTAATCGGCAAATAAAAAATCTCTCCAATTCCCTTGCTTTTAAAATATTCATATACTACCATCGACATTATTTTTGTTC
>JAGOCL010000299.1 GCA_017998755.1 Spirochaetota bacterium
CCCCCTTTGCAATAATATTGCCGTTTGAGTCAGTTTGAACTACGCCGACTACTTTATTGTCGTCGTCGTAATAGTAATCTACCGTTAAAACCGAGTTTGTTCCTCTTGAATCTGATTTTGTTTTAACTTTTTTAACTACTTTATCGTCGGCGCGGGTTTCGGTAGTAGTTATACTGATTATATCCGTTCCGGTTACCGAATTGGTTTTTACGACGGTCGCTAAGTTTTTATCGTCGTCGTAAATATATTCTCGATTGATTAAAGCTCCGTTATTGTCGACATAGGAACTGTTTGTTACAAGATTAAGATTATTAACTTTATAAACCGTATAATTCGTTCCGCTTTTAATCGTAACGGTTTTAGTTTTTGTTGTATCGTTTACTTTATTTATATAATCTGGAGCTTTTTCGGAGAAATTCCAATAAAGATTGAAGGTAACGGAATGTTGATGAAATCTGGCGGCGTTTTGAACATTCAGAACATTTCCGCAGGTATGATCGAGGAGATTAATATTTCTCCCGGAGATTACGTTAAGGAAGGGGAGATTATCGCTAAAATTAAACGGATTCATGACGAAAGCGCCCCGATATCGAGCGTTATAAGTCCATATTCCGGAACAATCATAGAAGTAATGGTAAATCGAGGAGGTTTTATAGGGCAAGGAGACGTCGTCGCCAGCGTCGAACCCTCCGACGAATCTACGAGTAGCGAAGATATTCAAGCGATTATATATATACCTATTTCCGAAGGTAAAAATATAAAAGTCGGTATGAGCGCATATATATCGCCGTCGACGGTAAAAAAAGAGGAGTACGGCTTTCTAATGGGTAAAGTATCCTCCGTTTCGTCTTATCCTGCGACTTTTCAAGGAATGATGAAAATACTTGGAAATGAAAGTATGGTAAAAAGTTTGTCGTCGTCGGGTCCGGTTATCGCCCTTAAAGTCAAACTTATAAATTCGGATAGTAATCCCAGCGGTTTTGTCTGGTCGTCTAAAAAAGGACCGGATGCGAAGATATTGGGGGGAACGCTTTGTTCTGGTTACGTTATAGTCGAAAAAAGACGGCCTATTTCGTTTGTAGCGCCTATTTTGAAAAAAAGTATTTATTAGTAGGATATGAATTGCGGGAGTAAAATTTAGCAAAATGAATAAGAAATCAAAATTAACAAAAGTTCCGACTATTCTTCAAATGGAAGCCGTCGAGTGCGGAGCGGCGTCTTTGTCTATGATTCTCTCGCATTACGGGGTCTATATCCCCCTTGAAGAGTTAAGAGTAGAATGCGGAGTATCGAGAGACGGCTCGAAAGCAAGCAATATTTTGAAAGCGGCTAATAAATTCGGATTAATCGGCAAAGGTTACAGAAAAGAGCCGGAATCGTTGAAAAATATCAGTTTTCCGGCAATTATTCATTGGAATTTCAACCATTTTGTCGTACTTGAGGGATTTAAAAAGAATAAAGTATATCTAAACGATCCGGCTTACGGCAGAAGAGTAATATCCGGGGAGGAGCTCGATCAAGCGTTTACCGGCGTGGCGTTGACATTTGCAAAATCTGAGAATTTCAAACGAATCGGAGTAAAAGATAATCCGGTCAAATCAATATTCAAAATTCTTTCCGGCTCAAAAATAACCCTTTTATTTATAATTTGCGCCGGACTCGCCTGTATTATACCGGGGTTAGCCGTTCCGGTTTTTTCTAAAATATTTATCGACGAGATACTTCTGAGAAATCTACATAGTTGGGTAACTCCGTTACTGTTTGGAATGGCGCTTACCGCTCTTATCAGGGGGGCTCTTGTATATTTTCAGAAATCGTTTTTGGTAAAATTAAAGACCAAGATAGCTTTGTCGGGATCGGCAAAATTTATGCGGCAGACGCTTCGGCTTCCGATAAGTTTTTTCTCGCAGAGATATACGGGCGAGATAGTTAATAGGATAGAAACAAACGATAATATAGCCGACAATCTGACCGGAGAATTGCTTGGATCGGTAATTGATTGCATAACGATCTTATTTTATTTTGTTATTCTTCTCTCATACGATCTCTCTTTAACCTTAATATGCGTAGTCATAGCGTCGATAAACGTTATATTTTTGAAAGTCTCGTCTGAAAAAATAAAAATCGGCAATCAGAAAGTTTTACAAGATAAAGGTAAGGTTATAGGGGTATCGATGGGCGGTCTGCAAATTATTGAGACTTTGAAAGCCGGCGGCAATGAAAACGAGTTTTTTCAGAAATGGTCGGGCTATCAAACAAAATTATTAAACTCGGAACAGGGGCTTGAGAGGTTTAATCTGATATTTTTATCTATCCCTCAAATTTTGGCTATGTTGAATTCTGCAGTTATCCTTATACTTGGGGGCTTTAGAGTAGTCGACGGGCTTATGACTCTAGGCGCTCTTGTCGCGTATCAAAGCTTAATGTCGAGTTTTCTAGCGCCGATCAACCGTATCGTCGGATTAACCGTAGATTATCAAGAATTGACGGGGGATATAAACCGCGTTAACGACGTGTTAAATCACAAGACGGACGAATGTTTTCGAGAAAATACTGATAAAAATATTTTGATTAAAAATGAAAGATATAACAAGTTAGAAGGTAATTTGGAGCTGAAAAACGTCTCGTTTGGTTATAATATTCTTGAGGAACCATTAATTAAGGATTTTTCGCTGTCATTAAAAGCCGGCTCCAGTATCGCGCTTGTCGGCGGCTCCGGTAGCGGTAAATCGACAGTATCAAAATTAATTTCGGGATTATACAAACAATGGTCCGGCGAGATTCTTTTTGACGGAATCCCCGCGGAACTTATATCGAAAGATATTCTATCCGCGTCGATCGCTATGGTAGATCAGGATATATCGATGTTCGAAGGAACGGTTAAGGATAATATATCGCTTTGGGATACGACGATAAAAGACGAGGATATATTTAGCGCGGCGGAGGACGCCGTTATCGATAAAGAAATTTTACAAAAGCCGGGCGGATACTCTTATCTGATCGAAGAGGGGGGTAGAAATTTCAGCGGCGGGCAGAGACAACGTCTTGAAATTGCCCGGGCGCTTGCCGTTAATCCGAGAATTCTTATCATGGACGAAGCGACCAGCGCGCTCGATCCAAAAACGGAAAAAATCATCGACGAAAACGTCGGAAGAAGAGGGTGCTCGCGCTTGATCGTCGCTCACAGACTTAGCGCCATACGGGATTGCGACGAAATAATAGTTTTGGATAAAGGGGTAGTCGTAGAGAGGGGCTCGCATGAAGAATTGATGAAAATCAACGGAAAATACGCCGAATTAATTAAAATGCAGTAGGAATATTAATGGAAAATACAAAATTTAGCGATTTTTTTAAATCTGAAATATATAATACCAAAAATTATGTAATTTTTAACGATCCTTTTAAAATCTGGTTCATTACTGAAGGTAAAATCGACCTGTTTTTAGTAAAGATAAAAGACGGGATCATTTACGGACGTCGTAGATTTCTGTTTTCGCTGTCGGAAAATAATTTTGTCTGCGGATTTTCATTGATAGAATACGGCGAAGAATATTCATTGATTGGGATATGTTCGCTTGGCGCAAGATTGGCGGCAATAGATAGAAATACCGCGCAGAAATTTGCGGATAATGGGAATATAGAACTTATAACGGAAGTTTTTGACAAAACTATTAATAAATTATTTGGTCAGATCGTTAAAATCAAAGATCAAAGAAGATACAGAAATCCCGACGGAACGGAAACGATGGAGTTAGAGAAAGACGAAATTGTACTTATAGAAAACGATGTAAAATGGATAAAGCATATCTCCGGCGAATCTCAGATTTTAGGCGCGGACGACGTTTTTTTAAAAACCGGGGACGACTTTTTTCCCGTAGCGCAATCGTATTACGTTAAATGTATAACAGATTCGACAATTGTCGTAAAAAATACGGACGAGATATTTACCGATAACGATTTTTTCGATAGAATCTTATCTGTATTTGATAAAATACTTATATGGTTTATAAAAAAAAGTAAAATTACCGACGAGGAAGATAGAGATAGAATTCAGGAAAAAATTACTCAGGAAAAATTGATATTGCAAAACTCTTTGAAATCCCTTTCGGAAGTTATGAATCCTCGCGCTCGTATCAACGAG
>JAGOCL010000300.1 GCA_017998755.1 Spirochaetota bacterium
CTAATTGTCGGACTTGCTATCGGATTTATCAACCAAATAACGGCTAAAGTAATTTTTAAATCTATACCTATGGAAGTACAGGTTTTTGCGGAAAGAAATATGTCTAACCTGCACGGTCATATTATAATTATCGGCTTTATCATTCCTATGATACTCGCTTTTGCTACAAATTTCGTGAAAAACAATCTGGCAATAAATAAGGGAAGAGTCAAAAGACTTAGAATCGCCTTTAAATGTTACATCGCCGGAAGTATAACGACCCTGTTTTTATCGACATACAAAGGGCTTTTTTATATGATCAAATTGTCTCAAGATATTTCGATACCTCTCGACGATATCGATAAAGCGCTCTTTTTTGGCAATCATATTTTTCGCTCCATCGTCTATTCCATCGCTCACCCTCTATTTGCTTTCGGAGCGTTATGGTATCTTTTGATTTTGTGGAGAGGATTGGGAATAATCAAAACAAATTCGGGACCTGCGCGCCCGCTAACTAAAAGAAATAGGGGTTAATCTTTATTCTAACGCTTAGTTTAATACATTATTTCTACAAAATATCCAGATTTTGTAGAAATAAAAATATTTAGAATATTTCCTGCAATTTTTTTATTTTTATGTTATAATTAGTTAAACAAATAATTTTTGAGGAGATAATATGCAAAAAGCTATTTATTTCGAAGACGCTTATAAAAGCGGAATTTTGGGATCTGTGGATTCCGGTTATATCTTATCGATCAAGTCGCCTGATTTTGACAAACTTGAGTCAAAGAACGATCCTTTTCTCATAGAAATGGTCTCATATAGCGGAGTTAAATCCATAACTCCAATAGGAACCGGGCTAAAATTCCAAGCTCAAGGAAAAAAAATGTTTTGTTTATTAGAGCCGGCGGGTTATACCGAAAAGCATGTTGAACCCACCTATAGAGATACCTCTTCAACCGGATATATACCTTTTAGATTTGCCGATTGCGAAATATTTTTGACAAAAGACAGTAAATTTACCGTTTTGATTCCCAATCTTCCTCAAGATTGCTACGATAGTTTTACAATTACCCTACCGGAAAAAGGCGATTTGTGTATATTATATTTGATTTTTGATAAAGACATTAATAACGTCGTTCTTCCGTTTATTAGGGATAATTTTCAGACAATTCTAAAAAAACTTATCGGAATGACCGTTATCGACAGCAAAAAAGTAGCGGAAGATTTTACCGTGGTTATCAAGAAATTCGACGTGTGGGCTGACGAAGAATAAAACTATCTACGTTATATCCGGATTTTTCTTAGGTATGAACTTTTTGATTATCTCTTTTTCTTTTTGCTTGTTTCTTTCAAGAGTCATGTTGTATATCTCGATTTGACTTCTGACTTTCTTGTCGGAATCGTCCGGTTTGATCCTCTCGTAAGAGCCGTCAGATTTCAGTATCCTCGTTTTAGTATTATCATTTAGAGTAATCCTGATGAGATTCATTACCTCTTTTTTTATATCTTCGTCTTCTATCGGGAATAACGTCTCTATTCTTCTGTCGAAATTCCTCTCCATCCAGTCGGCGCTTGAGAAATAGACGTCCTCGTCTCCGCTATTATAAAAGTAAAATACTCTTGAATGCTCAAGAAATCTATCGATAATGCTTATTACTTTTATATTTTCGCTTAGATTCTTTACTGAAGGCTTTAAACAACACATTCCGCGTACAATCAACTGTATTTCTACCCCGGCTTTTGACGCTTCGTACAACTCTTTGATTATCTTGCTATCTACCAGAGAGTTCATTTTAGCGATGATTTTACCTTTACCGCCGGATAGAGCGTTATTTTTTTCAATATCAATTTTATCTATAAAGAAATTCCTTAAGTCCAACGGCGCGCAAACCATTTTTTTCCATCTTGGCGGCTCCGAATATCCTGTTAGGAGGTTGAATATAGCCGATACGTCCCTTCCGTAAGATTTCCTTGAGGTAAATATACCTAGATCCGTGTAAATCCGCGCGGTTTTATCGTTATAATTACCGGTCGATAAATGTATATACCTTTTTATCCCGTCGTCCTCGTCTCTGACGACCAGAGCCATTTTACAGTGAATCTTCAAACCCACAAGCCCGTAAACTACGTGGCAACCTACCTGTTCGAGTTGTTTAGCCCAGTTGATATTTTGAGCTTCGTCAAACCTCGCTTTTAGTTCTACGACTACGGTTACTTGTTTTTTATTCTCCGCGGCTTTCTTTAGCGCCGATATGA
Organism: Spirochaetota bacterium; assembly: GCA_017998755.1. Classification (GTDB taxonomy): domain Bacteria; phylum Spirochaetota; class GWE2-31-10; order GWE2-31-10; family MWDO01; genus MWDO01. Next base: position 2,239 of record JAGOCL010000300.1, read on the forward strand.
TAGGAGAATCGCCTGAAGTTCTATATAAAGTCATCTTGATGGCCAAAACTTTTGGATCGACAGACGCCTCTTCGATAAATCTCGTTACAGGATCGAAAGACTCGTAAGGATGCGATAAAAGGCGGTCCTTTTTAGCGATTATACTAAAAATACTCTCTTTTTCATTCTGAAATTCAAAAGACGATATAGGCGGTAGAGAAACGTCTTTAAGATGTTGAAAACCTCTTACCGTCGCAATTTGCATAAATGAAGATATATCTATCGGACCTTCAATATCAAAGAAAAAACCGTTATAAAAATTTATATTTTCCTTTAGAAATAACTTTATGTCTTCGCTCGCATCCGACTGACACTCAAGTCTTATCGGTTTGCCTTTATCTCTCTTTTTTAACTGTCCTTCTATCTCAAGAAGCAGATCCTCCGCTCCCTCTTCGTCTATCGACAACTCTGCGTCTCTCGTAATTCTAAAAACCGCCGAATCCAATACGTTATACCCCTTAAAAAAATACGATACAAATAACTTAATTAATTCTCCCACAAAAATATAATTTTTTGAAATTCCGCCGTTTGGAATGAGAATAAACCTATCGTCGGTTGGATACGGAATAATTGCGTACTTTATCTCCTTTTTCTTTGGATCTTCGATCTTTACAAGAATATTTAGAGACTTACCGGATAAAAAAGGGAAAGGATGCGACTGATCTACAGCCATAGGAGTAAGAATCAAAAAATGTTTCTTTAGAAATAAGTTTTTAAGAGCTTCCAAATATATTTCAGGAACTGTTTTTGCCGTATAAAAATTGAAACCTTCGTTTCTCATTTCGGGAATTATATCGTTATTAAAACATTCGTATTGTTTTTTCACCATTTCGTGAACTCTTGAATCTATTTTTGAAAGAATATCGACGGGAGTCTGTCCCGACATATCTTTTATTTGATAATCAGATTTAACCTGCGAGATTAGACCGGAGATTCTAACCATAAAAAATTCGTCAAGATTATTGGAAAAAATCGATAAAAATTTTAGACGCTCCAAAAGTGGATTTGACTTATCCAGCCCCTCCTCCAATACGCGATAGTTAAACTCAAGCCAGCTTAACTCCCTGCTAAAAAAAACGTCGGCGCTTTTCATGAACTAATCCTTTTTAATTTTCAATCTTAGCGAGACTCCGAACAAAGTCTCAAAAAGAATTTTTTTATAACGAAACGAATACAATTCGGCAAATATCTGATCTTTTACGTACGCGGCGATAATAAGAGAATTTGGTTTATCCTTAATAACTCTTATGTTCTTTACCAATTGCAGATGAGTATTATCAAGACTATCGGCAATTCGTAAAATTGACGACAATTTCATAACAATCATCCTATCTTTTGGAGAAAGTTCCATATAATCCGGATGAGTAGATTTCGGATCGGAGCTTCTGTGGTATCTGGCTACGTTTGCGATAATATTTTTTTGTCTCTCTTCCAGATAGAAGAAATCCTGAGATTTTATGATATACATAGAATGTTTGTGATGAGACGAATCCGACAAAGAGGCTCCGATATCGTGAAGTATAGAAGAGATCATTAAATACGCTTTCTCCTTATCGCCTAATTGATGCGCATTTGACGTCTCGTCAAATATTTTTAAAGCGAGATTCATCACTTTCAAAGCGTGGTTTTCGTCAAAATTCAACCTCCGTCCGATATTAATAGCGGTAGTCTTGAACTGTATTTGATATTTGCAAAAGAAATCTATCTTATCAATCGAATCGATAACGCTTTGAGCGACGCCGTATCTAAGATTTACTTTTGGAATATAAATTTTATCGCACTCAAAAAAATCTATCACTTTTGAGAACATAAAAATTATCGGGTGAAATGTATCCGCATAATCGTAAGGAACGTTCATTTTATG
>JAGOCL010000301.1 GCA_017998755.1 Spirochaetota bacterium
GTATAGTCTCTGACTTCGGAAATACTGAATATTTTATCTTTATTTTTATCGGCGGCGCTGGTTTTCAACCCTTCCAGAAGAGCGTAAGTAAATACGCCGTTTTTCCACTCCGAGCTTTCATACGAGAACTCCGTCCCCGACGCCGAAGAGATAACTATCGCGCCGGCGCCCTTGCTAAGATCGGCGAACAACTGCCCCATAAGTTTAAACGAATTTTGTAGTCCCAGAGACGAATCTGGGCTTTTTTCAACGACTTTCTTTAGACCTCGAGAAATAACCCCTTCGACGGCGTTATCGGTATTATCAACTAGCGCGGTCTCCTCTTTATCGATCTCGCCCGAATGGCAAGCGTCCATCAAGAGTAGTTTCTGCCGAGCGGGTATGCCGTCGAGCAAACTCTCAAGCTCTTCGTAAGAAACGCCGCGTTCCGCCGGTTTGTCGAAGTTCAAGTCCGACGTCGCCAGATAATAGTCGAGCTTCTCGTCTAAAAGTCCGTGTCCCGCAAAAAATACTATCGCCTCGTCGTCGACTTTTGACTGAGCTAGAAACTCCTTCGCTTTTAGAATATTCTCTCTCGTAGCGTTTTTATCAAGAATCTTCAGTACTTTAACTGCGGCAAACTGCGCTTTTTTACTCTCAAAAAACGACGCTACGTCTCCGGCGTCTTTCGAAGCGTAGACGAGATCGAAATTATCGTCCGCGTAATCCGATACCCCTATAGCTACAATATAACACGATCTTGGCGCCGGCTTTCCGTTATAGTTTATATAGAAAGTCTCTTTGTCGCTCTCGATTCCGGCAGAGTTTATCGCTGAAATTTGTATTTTATTTCTACCGGTAGTAAGTTCTATCTTAATATTTTTCGAGACTTCGCCGAGTTTCTCTTTTTCGACAATCAGTCCGTTCGATCCAAAAATTGGGACGTCGTTCGCCGCTATGTTTATACTTCTGATACTAAAATTGTCGTCCTTTACTTTTATGGTAACAGAAATAATTTTTTCGTTAGTCTGTTGCGGAATCTTAGAAATCTCAACTTTCGGAAGAGCGATCTTGTTGGATAAATTCTTTTTATTGATGCCAAGTTTTCTCAATCTTTTGGCGTAAGCGGCTTTCAACGCGTTATTCTGTATAGCGTCAATCGTCCCGAGTTTTGATAAAACGATATCCGGTCTGTTGAGCCGAATGTCGAACTGCTCGAAAGGATAATATTTTGGATCTTTATCCGGCATAGCGCGTAAGATCGCCTCCTTTTCCTTTGAAGAAAAAGCGATAAATTGATTCTTTTCCGCTAAACTAGGCCAAGGATTTATGAGCCATCCCGCCATCCTTGCGCCATGTTTAGACGCGGTATAGTACCCTTCGGGAGTCCACAATATCCACTCGTCGTCGCTACTTATGAATAAAGAAGCAATATGTTCTTTTGTATCTTGACTATATATTTCTATGCGACCGTCCGCAAGACCCGCGTAGAAATATTTATTATCCGAACCGGCGGTTACTGCATTTGTTGTTATACCGCTAACGTTCAACGTATTGAAAGTCGAATCTTTTTTATAATAAAGCCCAAATTCAGAACCGATTATGTAACCGCCGTCTTTAATTTTTGCGAAGCATCTCATTTCTCCGGTAGTTATATCCTTAGTAAAAGACGGCGACGTAACGGAATTCTTTTTATTCTCCGAATATGCCGTATTATAATCGTCCGGGTTAGGATTATTTATTACGGAAAGAGTAGAAAGATCAAACGCCTTTGTAATCTTTCCGTGATTATTTGTAAGTTTTGTCCAATCGTCTATGGTATTGCCAAATCCGATTATATTTGGATTTGTTTTATGAGAACCTAGCGCCCAGATTCTGTTTGATTGCGAAGACGAACCGCCCAATTCGTAGACTAATTTACCCGTCGCCGCTTCCCAGATATAAACCTGATTAGAGTTACCGCCCGACGACGCTATATATTTTCCGTCGGGACTATAAGCAACCGCCAAAACGTTGTTGTCGTGCATAGTAAACTGCGATAACTCTTTCGCTTTCATCTCCCCCGCCGCGTCGTCCGGAGTAAGCCCGTCGAAAACTCTAACTTCTTTTCCCGAGGCGACGGCTATTCTTTTAGAGTCGGAACTAAACGCTACGGCAAATACCGGATTCATCGTAAATCCCGAGCCGGATAGATAATAATTAATATTATTTACAGCGTTTACTCCAATTATCTGAACGCCGTAAGACATACCTAATGCAGTCCATTTCCCCGAAGGATCGGAGGTTATAGCATAATACGCCGGAGATAAAGTTTTAAACACCTGAGGAGCAAGACTTTTTGCTACGGCGTCGCCTATCGGTTTCTGCAACAAATTACCTTTATCGTCGAATTTGATAGTCTCAATATGAACTGCCATTCCGCTGAGATCGCACGCCATAAATTTATCAGTCCCTATAATAGGAGTAATACCTATTACAAGATCGTTCATCATTACCCCGCCGCCCGGCTGTAATTCTTGAAAAAAATTATCCGTTATACGATACATCCATACGGAGTTATCTCCCGTCCCGCCCCCCGACGCCAACAAAGACCCTTTGTCGGAGAATGCAAGAGAAAAAATATTCTGGACGTGCCAAGCCGTTCGATCAATAATCGTTCCGCTCTCGTAATCTATGAGATATACGCAGTCTCCGGCGTACCTCTCTTTCATAGCGGTCGCATTATCGACGGCGCCGGGAGCTACTCCTGCTACGGCAAGATACTTCCCGTCCGGCGATAGAGCCATAGCGAATATCTGTCCTTCTATTCCGGGATACGCCGGCATTCTGATAATGCGCTTTAGTTCTCCGTTAGCGGCGTCCCACACTCTGATAGTCTTATCCCAAGATCCGGTAATTATTTCTTTGCCGTTTTTTGTATAAATAATTTTACTAACTCTTTGCAAATGCTTTTTATTATCAAGAACAAGATACGGTCGTTCGTTTAGTCCTTCGAATAGGTCTTTTTTGTATTTCTTAGTCATATCGGCGATAAAGTTCTTAGCGGGATTTTCAAAACTCATATTTGACTTTAACAGGTTGTCGGCAAAAGCTTGTATCGTATCCCCGTCGTCTTCGAACGCCTCGGAAACGATATTCGAGCCGCGCTCTTTAGCTTGTAGATCGACGTTAGCCGATCTGTTGGCGAAGTTTATTACGGCTGTAAATAATTTCCCCGATTCCGTTTCAGGATTAATATCTTTGCCGACAACGCGGGTCGAATAAGTATCAAATACGTTAAGCTCGTATTTGCCCGTATTATTTCTTATAACGGCAAAATCGTCGTATATCGAATTAGTAGATGGATCTGAAATAGTAAAACTTATCCAAGTCAGACTAGCCGACGAACTATTAGCGACGGCGCCCGAATTATCAAAATACGCTTTTTGAACTTTAATCGGAACTATATGTAGCCAACTCTTTGAGCCGAACCCTTTTTCGACATTCCCTTCCGTTTTTTCAATGTTATAAGCGTTTGGTTTTTGACTATTATAATCCGCGCCGTCCCCTCTTCTTCCAAGATTGTAATTTATACGCTCAAGGCCGTCTTTATTTATAGCGCTTGTATCTACCTCTTTCAACGCCGGTACAGATAACGCCTTATAATAACTACCGGAGTATTGATAAACTATATGTTTTAAATCCGAAGTAAATTCAGGTTTAGAATAATAACCGAAATCGTATTTTGTCGATTGAGACAATACCTTCTGCGTTTCAAAATCTATTATCATTATCGTTTTTTTATCAAATCCTTTATTCCCCGGAGTCGTAACAAAAAGCGCTATTTGTTTATCGTCGGGACTCAGAGTCGCGTTTGTTATATAAGAGCCCTTGCCGCCTTTTATTTTGAACTCTTTTTCGTTCCCTGTTTTGATATTTATAAATTGTAATGAAAACGGAGACGCTTTTGAAGGCGCTTTTTCGTACATTATATAATTTCCGCTTTCCGAAAAAGCGGCAAACCTGCCGTTAGTTACTTTTTCAAAGGAATCCGTTTTATACTCCTTTACCTTAGCGCCGGTTATCGCTTCGTAAAGCGTTATAGCGCTGTTATTCGACGCGAAGACATACTTCCCGTCGTAACTA
>JAGOCL010000302.1 GCA_017998755.1 Spirochaetota bacterium
AAACTATATAGACGAATCGGCTTCAAACGTTGCGACGGTAAACTCTATCGACGTGTTTCATGTAGAAACTACTTCAGATTACGTTAATCTTAATTATAAAATATCAAATCTTAATAATAACGACGTTTATTTTATATTCACAAATACGAGCGTCGATTCATACCGCTCCAATCCTACGGTCGAAGTATCTTACTCGAAAAACGACGCTCCGATAAATTCCCAAAGAAATACAGGGGACTTCGAGGGTCTTAGAGTGATTGATAAATATAAAGTCAAAGAATTCAATCAAAATCCTTCAAATTTTGTAGATTTCGATAAGATAAAGTCAGATAACGACAGATCTGTAAATCGAGCCGATTTAAACGACTATGTCGGAGCGTCGCAAATATTTTATACGGCAAATTCTACAACGGAAGAAGTCGTTTCGGCGACTTGCAGAGAGGTAACGACCGATTTAAGTAAAAATCTTTCGATATATGTTGCGGATAACTGCTGGGAATCAACCGGTTCTCTTGACGCTAAAGACTATCTTGTTACGCAAGAAATGGTAAATACACTTTCCGAAAAATTTTTATCGGCTGGCGCCGGCAACGATATTTACGACTGGGTTACAGGGATTTACGGCGCGGAGTGGGGAGCTCACGATAACAAATATTACATTCAACCAAACGACAATATAACTATTTTACTTTGCGATATCGATGAAGATAACGTTCCCGAAAATTCTATAGTGATGGGTTACTTCCACTCAAAAGATTCGCTTATTAAAACTGAACAAACCGAGTTTTCCAATCAGAGAATAATGTTTTATATCGACGCGGTTATGTTTGCAAATAGCGAAGATCCAAGTAGTAAATTACCGTCAGATAAAACCGGTTGGCAGATCGCCGATTATTGGCCTCAAGTTACCATATCCGTACTATCGCACGAATTTCAGCACATGATACATTTTTATCAAAAATTTATTCTGAATTATCTTTCAAGAAGTAGCGATATGTGGATAGAAGAGATGTGCTCGTTGGTAACGGAAGATTTTGTTTCAAATAAAATCGGCGTAAACGGCCCCAGAGGAGTGCGATACGACGATCCGACGGGCGGTTTACCGGGCAACAAATTCGGCCGACTGCCTTTGTATAACGAGTACGACGACGACTCTATTTCTACATGGCTCGAGGGAGACGACGTATTAAGAAGTTACTCAAATAGTTACTCTTACGGAGCATACCTCGCGAGAAACTACGGGGGGGTCGCTTTCTTCAAATTAATTGTCCAAAGCCCGTTCACGGATTACCAAGCGATTAACGACGCTCTGGCAAAATCGGGATACTCCGACGACTTTGGTAAAACCTTGCAAAATTGGGGTGCGGCGGTAATATTATCCGATGCGGCGGTTAGCGAGCCATATAAGTATAACAACTTTACCGCTTGGATGTCGTCAGTTTCCGACAAAGGAGTATGGTACGAACTTGGTTCCATCAATTTGTATAACTATACAAACTCAAATCAAATAGGCCCTTATATTTATAGTTCGTCCCCAGTCGGAGCGGAAAAATTTTCGTATTCTCTAAACAGCTCGTCAAATAGATTTTATCTCGCTTCGGAAAATACAAGCGGAACGCTTGAGAGGACGATAAAGCTTGATAAAAATGTAAAATTAACTGTAGTTAAAAAGTAAAATACTTGAAATACTCCGGAAATAGTATATTATCTATGATAAATTTATTTAAAAAAAGGATTTGATTAGATGAAAAAAATATTAACAATTTTAATAACGCTATACGTCGTATCTTTCGTTTATACCGAAGAAAACTTAAAACCTTTAACCGTCGATACGTTTTTTTCAGAGAACGATATTGAACGAACGCTGGCAGGAGAGATAATTACTCGAATGAGTATAAAATACAACGCTTGGAATGAGAATACCGATACTTCTATATACGTTCCGTCGTCGCGCTATGCAAACGAAGATTTTTCGATTTACGAGATGATTTCGGACGAGAAAGCTTTTATACCATATAAATTGACCGATGAATCGAAATTAAATTTTTACAATACGATAGTCGCTTACTCAAAATTAAAAGGTATGAAATATTATTCGAGAAGGATCGGTCAGGTTCAAGAATTAATGGTAAATTGTTATAGAGTAGAGTCCGAAAAAAACAAAAAACGAATCGACGACGAAGTATTTACGGCTATACCTCCAAAATCAATCAACTATTTTTTTCAGGAGGACAACAAATTCGGCAAACTAACGTTTAGAAGCGAGGTCTATAATGAAGGAAATTCTTTTGCCGTCGTCAATACTTGTACTCAACCGATAACTTATCTGGTTTACGTAAATAGAAAAGAAGAATTCAAATCTATTTCATATTTTATTTACGACGAAGAAAAAGAAGGTTTTTTCTACTATACCGTTAATCCTATCAGGATTCGTATAGATCTAGCCCTAAAGAAGCTAAGCCCCACTACTTTTTCCAACCGTCTGCGAGCGACAACCGTACATCTTGCAAAACTTCTGGGATTGGACTGGGAAGACAAATACAACCCATGGATTGAAGAAAAACTTCTTTCCGGCGGATATAAAAATTATTAGTAAGTTTTTTTCTTTCTGAAAACTACATAATCGATATTAATTTCTTGACATATTTTGTTAGAAATAAGAAAATAAATATTATTTTAAGTCAAAATCGTTACCATAAACGCTTGATAACGATATAAAGGAGTATTTCGGATGAAAAAGTTATTATTTTCTGTTTCATTTCTGGCGCTAATTCCTTTCTTCGCATTTTCTGAAACTAAAAGCTCTTTTGATTTTATGTTTTTGAATGCGCTCGGTTCCTCTTTAGCGCTAATCTTTGCATTTATTCTTGCCGTCGGAATCCTAAAAAAGAGTCCCGGAAACGAACGGATGCAAGAAATTTCTAAATACGTTCAGGAAGGCGCAATGGCGTATTTGAAACAGCAATACAAAATTGTCGGGCTGTTTTTTATCGTATTATTTATTATTCTCGGTTTTATTGCTTGGATTTTACCATTATTCGTCGGCGGCAAACCGTGGCTTTCCGGTTTCGTTCCTTTCGCATTTATTACGGGAGGATTTTTCTCCGGACTATCCGGCTTTATCGGAATGAAAGTCGCGACCAAAGCCAACTGCAGAACGGCTCAAGCGGCGAGCGAATCGTTAAATTCCGGATTGAGAGTCGCTTTCAACTCCGGAACCGTTATGGGTATGGTCGTAGTAGGGCTGGGATTGCTTGATATATCGCTATGGTGGATATTGTTAAGATATGTGTTTATGCCTTTAGGTATCGGTATCGAGACTATCGAGGATATTCCTCCGATTATGATAACTTTCGGTATGGGCGCATCCAGTATGGCTCTTTTTGCGCGACTTGGCGGAGGAATATATACAAAAGCCGCCGACGTTGGAGCGGATCTTGTAGGTAAAGTCGAAGCCGGCATCCCGGAAGACGATCCGAGGAACCCCGCGACAATCGCAGATAACGTCGGCGACAACGTAGGCGACGTCGCCGGAATGGGCGCCGATCTTTACGAAAGTTACGTCGGTTCGATAGTAGCCACAATGGCGCTAGGTTCTATCGCCGCCGTATCGCTTGGTTGGAAAGAAGATATATTGAAATATATACAACTCCCGGCAATTATCGGCGTAGTGGGGGTAGTTTGTTCTATAATCGGAACTTTTTTTGTAAAAGCGAAAGACGACGCTTCGCAAAAAACCTTACTAACGGCGCTAAGATCGGGCGTTTATTCAAGCACCGTATTAATCGCGATCGCCTCGTTTTTTATAGTTTGGGGATTATTAGGTATTAAAGCTCTTGGATTGTGGGCGGCAATTATGACCGGATTGATTGCCGGCAACGTTATAGGCTATTTTACCGAATATTTTACCTCTGATCATTATAGACCTACTAAAAACCTTGCAAAAACATCTTTAACCGGACCCGCGACTATCATTATCGGCGGTCTTTCGCTTGGCATGATGTCGACGGCTATTCCGGTAATAACGGTCGTTATAAGCATGGTTTGTTCGTATTATTTTGTCGGAGGCGGTATGATGGGGCTTTACGG
>JAGOCL010000303.1 GCA_017998755.1 Spirochaetota bacterium
GGAGTTTTAAATGAGAAAATATTTGATAGCCGGCAACTGGAAGATGAATATGAAACCTTCCGAAGCTAAAGTATTTGCAAAACAATTAGTTGATTCTATAAAAGACGTATCTTCAGACGTTATGGTTATGATAGCCCCGCCGTTTACCGCTTTGCAGACGGTCGGAGAAGTAATAAAAGGTTCCGTTATTAAATTAGGAGCGCAAAATATGAACGACAACGAGAAGGGCGCTTTTACCGGAGAAGTTTCGGCGGATATGCTCCTCGACATCGGAGTCGAATACGTTATTTTAGGACATTCCGAAAGAAGACAAATTTACAAAGAATCAAACGAATTTATAAATAAAAAAGTCCTGTTCGCTCTTAAAAAAGGTTTGAAACCGGTTTTATGCATTGGCGAGCTTCTTGAAGAGAGAGAGGGGGGAAAGACCAATTCCGTATTGAAAACTCAGTTGGAAGATGGGCTGAAGAGCGTTAGCAAAGACGATATGAAAAACATCGTTATAGCTTACGAGCCGGTATGGGCTATCGGCACGGGAAAGGTAGCTACTCCGGAAGTAGCGGAAGAGACTCACAAATTCGTAAGAGATACGTTGGCTAATATTTTCGACAAAAACGTCGCGGAAAATACTATTATTCAATACGGCGGATCTGTAACGGACGCAAGCGTGGACGGTTTGATGAAACAGACCGATATAGACGGCGCGTTAGTAGGCGGAGCGTCGTTAAAAGCGGATTCTTTTACGCGAATAGTTAAGTTTGTAAAATAAATTTTAAAGATATATTATAATAAAGAAAGAAGGAAAATATGGGAATAGCGTTAATTGTTGTTTTTACCGTGATTATGTTTATAGTGAGTTTTTTAATTGTTTCGAGCGTAATGTTGCAGGAGGATAAAGCCGGCGGCGGTATGGGGATAATCGGAGGATCGTCTCAATCGTTTTTTGGCGCGAGCTCAAGCTCCTTATTGTCAAAAATAACGTCCGTGTTATTGACTATATTTCTTATATTAGCCGTAGTATTGGCTCTTATATCTTCGAGTTTTACAAAAGGTTCGGTTATTTCAGAAATGGATATATACGAAAGCGAGACTAGCGAGTACGAAGCTCCGGTAAAAATAATGTTGAAAGATCTACCGGCTAAAATTCAAGCTGAGGATTTTGATAAAAACGTTTTAGGAAAAATTACCGACGAAAGCGCTAAGTCTACTTTAACGGCTTTTTATACTTTAGACAAAACCGAGAAATACTACGAGTTAAAAAGTAAGATTAATAAAGAAGATACCGAGAAAGTTTTAAAAATTCTAAACGACGTTGGCTTTTCTATGGAAGCCGTTAAAACCGAGTTTGATTCGACGGAAAGCGACGGCGCTTCCGATTAAAATTAGGGAGTAAGAAATTGGCAGATAGAAAAGATTTAGTAAAGACAATTTTGGGGATTATTAACGATAGCGACGTGAAAGAGGATAGTATTACCGATGAAACGGTATTAATCGGCGAAGACGGGCTGTTTTTTGACTCTATCGACGTTTTGGAGCTTATCGTACAGATTGAAAAAAAATATGGTATTAAAATCAAAGATAACGATCTTATTCAGGAGAAATTCAAAACGTTTAAGACTTTTTTTGATTTTATAAATGAAAATGAAAAAAAATAGGGTATTCGTATCGGCTTATTCCGCTGTTTCAGCTTTAGGACTTGGAGTCGACGAAACTTTAGCTAATTTACAAAAAGGCAAACAACTCTTTACTAGCGACAGGGATAGCGATTTTGCGTATCCCTGTTTCGCCGTTAATAGGTTTGAAAAAAGCGACGATCTAACGAAAAGTTCGAGTATATGCCTGTTCCTTTTAAAAGATATTGAAGAGAGCTTTAGTCGGTATAACGATATTCCGCTTTTTATGGCTACTTCGACCGGCGGTATCAGAGAGACCGAGGAGGTTTATAACCGCCTGGTCGATAAGACAATTTCATATCCCTTATTTAAACGACATTTTTTTAATAAAACAATAAACGATATTAAAGGAAGATATACTAACTTCAACGATAGTTTTACCTTCTCTACGGCGTGTTCTTCGTCGGGACATTCGGTTTATCAAGCGTATAGGATGATACAAGCCGGTCTTATAGAAAGAGCCGTTTTGATAGGGTACGATACGCTTTCATATACCACTATGATAGGATTTGATTCGCTCAAACTTATCAGTCATACCGGAACAAAACCGTTGACCAAATCGCGCGACGGTCTGACTTTAGGCGACGGCGGGGGCGTTATATTTTTAGAAGCGGAGCCAAAAGACGAGCCGCTTGCCGAGATTATCGGCGTTGCGTCGAATTCCGACGGGCATCATATATCTTCGCCGGAGCCGGACGGGTTTTCGCAGAAAAAATGTATTAACGACGCGCTTAAACAGGCGGGATTGACCCCCGGCGATATAAAGTATATCTGCGCTCACGGTACGGGGACTTTGATGAACGACGAAGTCGAGATCAACGCTTTAGACGCCGTTTTTAAAGGCGACGTAACGGTTACTTCACTCAAGTCGTTTATAGGGCACACTCTCGGCGCGTCGGCTATAGCGGAGTCTGTTATATCGACGGCTATGTTGAAAAAAGGCAAAGTTTATCAACCGGATAACTTTACGGAGTCAATGAACGAGAGGATTATCCCTTTGGCGTCCGTCGATATGAAAACGCGATATTTCTTGAAGAATTCTTTCGGATTTGGCGGAAATAACGTCAGCGCATTGTTTGAAGTTTTTTAATATTAATAGTTAGGAATGATAGTCATGAACGATAAATATTCAATGATTGAAGATATATCGATGGTCGGTCCGGGTCAGGAAAATATAGAAGATATAAAAAAATATTTTGATAGCGGTCGTTTTATAGACGATGAAAACTTGCCTGAAGCGGACTGTAATAAAGACGTATCTGCGTTATCCAAATACATAGACTCCCCTTTAAAAAAAAGAATGAGTTCGTTATCGATAGGGATTTGCGCGTCTCTTGCGCTTGGACCGGGTAAGAATCTTACTCCAGAAGAGGAGATATATCTATTTACCGCATTTGCCGAGATCGATACGACGAATAAAATAATAAACTCGATTAAGATTGAAAATTCTGAATTGGTCAGTCCGACTTTGTTTCACAATTCGGTGCACAATACGCCGCTCGGTTATTTTACCATACTGCATAAAATCCACAACTACTGCCTCGCCATATCGGATGGGCTGGATACGGACGCATCTTTTGCGAACTTTATCAAGTATCGAGCTTTGATTAAAGATCCTTTTATCGTAACTTGCGGAGAGGAGTATTCCGGTTTTTACGAGTTGGACAATTCTATAAAACCGAATATAAGACCGATTTTTTGTTCATACAGAGTCGTTCCCTTTCGCGATAAAGGGTTTAGAAGTTTAGCGCCGCTTTCGGGCGTTTCATCGTACGATTTTAGCGGGCTCGACTATGTTTTTACGGATAGATCGACGTATTCGTTACTAAAAGGAAAAGTAAATAACGTATATACTGAGTATTTTCTTACCGGAGATAATCCCAGCGCGGTCGCCGCGCGTTTGTCTATACCCTTTATATTGGGACTAAAAGGGAAAGGCTTAATAATTAATAAAAACGATAATAAATATCTGATTTTTGAGGTAAATCTTTGATTAATAATCTATTTGATATATTTACGGCTTCTGATCCTGCGACTTTTTGTTTTGTAAAGCATAGCGTGAAATTTGAGAAAAGTTATATCGAAAAAAGTATTTCAACTCTAGAAAAAAATCTTTTGAATATTTACGCCGATTGGGACGGAATGAAAATATTTATAGATATAAAAGATCGAGCGCTTTATATAATTACTTTTTTGACGTTTCTCAAACTCAAAAGCAAACCGGTACTTATCCCGATAGAGGTTAAAGAGGAAGATTATAAAAATTCGGAAGATATCTTTATATCGGATAACAAAAATTTGGATTTCGGGTTATTTATAAATACCGAATTTGAAATCGAGGTCGGTTCAAATTTTAACAAAAATACTTTAGTCAAAACATCCGACTCGGCGGCGTTATATCTATACACC
>JAGOCL010000304.1 GCA_017998755.1 Spirochaetota bacterium
AACTTTTCGACGAATTAGTTTATCTCAACCACAATAAATATTCTCAAACCTGTATCGGGCATATAATACTTGCCAACCCAACGGACACCATTTTCGAACCGAGCGGAAATATAAATTTTATCGTATCGATGGTTATGAAATCTATTTTCAAAATGGGGGAAGTTTTATTAATCAACGATTTTGAATTTCAAGAATTTCAAAAAGAGATGCTGATCACTTTGCAACAAATGTCAAAGCTTCGAGATATAGAGACAGCAAATCATCAAGACAGAGTTACCGTTTATACGCGGATTTTAGCCGACGCTCTGAAAAAGAAAAAAGAAGACGGGACGCTTGATCAACTTATTTCAAAAAACAAGATATCTTCCGACACAGATTATTATATAGTGGATAAAGAATACGTAAGGGACGTCGTTTATAGCGCGTCTTTGCACGATTTAGGAAAGGTCGGTATCGACGACGAGATTTTAAAAAGCACAAAGAAACTTAGCCATGAAGAATATGAAAAAATGAAAAACCATACGGTATTCGGGCAACAACGTCTTTCTTCGATCGTTAAGATGAGCAGAAAAAAATCTTTTCTTGTACTTGCCGCGGCGTTAGCCGAGAATCATCATGAAAAATGGGACGGTACTGGATATCCTAACGGAAAGAAAGGATTTGAGATACCTTTAAGCGCTCGAATACTTGCCGTAGCCGACGTTTACGACGCGCTTCGAAAAGAAAGAACGTATAAAGACTCGTTATCGCACGATCAAGCGATGAAAATAATCGTCGAGGGGAAAGGTAAGCATTTCGATCCTGTAATAATCGATATATTCATAGAAAATAACGAACAGCTAAACGACGCTTTTATGAAAAACAAATTAGAAAACGAATAATTTTTATAACGCCGCAGTCTCTTTTATCAATTCGGAAAGCGTCGGATGCGCATGCATAGCGTTTGCTACGTCTGTCGCCGTAAGACCGTAAAGAGCCGCGAGTTCTATCTCTTGTAGAAGTTCTGTAACGTCCGGTCCAACCAGCCACGCCCCGATTATTTTATCGTCGCTTTTATTTATAATAATTTTTACGAAGCCGTCGCTTTTACCGATCGCATTGGCTTTCCCCGACATTTTAAAAAAAAGCTTGTTAACTTTTATATCAATATTTTTCTCTTTTGCGCTTTTTTCTGTAACTCCAAAACCGGCGACTTGCGGCTCGGTATATACCCCGAAAGGAATAAAATCATAATCGATAGTAAATGGTTTTGCGATTTTACTCTCAATCCGAGCGATATCTTCGACGGCGGTTCTCGCCTCGTCGTAGGCGACGTGGGCAAGCGCGGGCGATCGAGCGACTACGTCCCCGATAGCGAAAACATTATTAACGTTAGTTCTCATTGATTTATCGGTTGGAATATATCCTTTTTCGAGGGACAGGCCAATATTTTCAACGCCGATATTATCGGTATTAGGAGTTCGCCCCATAGCGACCAGAACGTACTCTGCGCTAACCGATTCTTCTTTTCCATTTTTAGTATAATAAACGATATTTCCATTGACGGCATTATCTATTTTTGTAAGAGACGCGGTAGTCGATACTTTGACGCCCATTTTTCTGAACGATCTCTCGAGCGTTTTTCCGCACTCCTCGTCCATATTCGGCAGTAACGTCGGGAAATATTCTAAGACGGTAACTTCCGAACCGAGACATCTATATATATAAGCAAATTCTACGCCGATAGCTCCGCCGCCGATAACTGCAAGAGACTTTGGGATTTCTTCCATAAACAGAGCTTCGTCGCTTGTTATAACTTTTCCCGTCTGTTCTTTATTTGTCAGGAAGCTTGCGAAGTCTTTATTTCTTGAACCCGTTGCGATAATAATATATTTAGCCGTTATAACATCTTCGCCGACTTTGACGCTATTTTTATCTACAATTGTCGCGCTTCCATTAACGACCCTTACGTTATTTTTTTTAAACAGATATTCTATACCCATAGTTGAATTTTTAATAACTTCGTATAGCCGAGATTTTATTTTCGACTTATCCGGTTTGACTTCCATCGCGTCGATACCGGCTATACCGCCGCTTTTTACCGTCTCAATCAAACCGGCGTTATGAATAAACGCTTTAGTCGGAATACACCCCGAATTGAGACATACGCCCCCGATCTTATCCTTTTCTATAACGCATACCGAGAAACCAAGCTCTCCCGCTCTCGCCGCCGCAGAGTACCCGCCGGGTCCCGAGCCGATTATAATTATATCGTAATCCATTTTTATATCCGTATTAAAATTTTATAACTGTATATTAAACAATTATGAAAAATATTCAAGAAAATTCATAATGATTATTTAGAAGAAAACGCAGGTTTATTTTATTAGTATATTCAAAACGGTAATTCCCGTTTTTTATATTAATGTCGATATTTGGAAGAGTCTCAAGTTCGGTAAAATTACTTTCTTCGGTATAATAGGAGTTTTTCAGAAGCTCTATCCATAAACGGAGACGACAAATCTTTACGGAATTGGGATTTATATCCACCCCAAACAGGCAGTTCTCGATAATCGTTTGTTTCTCGCGAAAAAGCGTCTCCTGAATACGCCTGCTCTCTTTGTTATTAGGATTATAAAGAAACATTAAGCCGTCTTCATCGCTAATCATAAGCTCGTCGTTTGCGACTTCGATATTATAATCTTTCAGCCGTTTCCCCTCTTTATCGGCAAGTATCCCCAGTTCGCTTTTTACCGCTATAATCTCATTCAGCGCGGAAACGAGAAAATGCCCAGACCCAACCGCGGGATCGCATATCTTCAAACTATTAATAATACTATTTGCTTCGATTTTATCTTCAATCTTGTTGTAAAGCCCGTTTATATCGTTTATGTCCCATTTCTTAATATCGTTGAATTTCTGAATAACCGCTCTTCTTATAGTCTCGCGGCACATATACATAGTGATAAATCCGGGCGTGAAAAACGAACCGTCCTTATAGCCGTTGATTTTCTCAAATATAAGACCAAGTACGGAAGCGTTTATAAGCGTTTTATTATCCTCCTGAATATCTTCCGACCCTTCGCTTGAAAAGTCGAAAGCGTCCAAAAATTCAAAAAGATAGCGCAGAGTATTCATAACTCCGGTTCTCTTTTTCCCGGTCGAGTCTTTTAAAACAGTCTGAGATAAAATCGGAATCTCCCCGTCGGTTACCTGACTTATCGGAAAATATTTTTTTTCAATTTCAGACTTTTCAAAAAGCGAACTGTTAAGATAGGGTATATTTTTATATTTATCTTTTACTTCGGGAAGTCTTTGATCCGTTTTAACGGCGAGGACTTTGAAAAAAAGATTGTTTAACTCGTCGAATCCCGAAATTTTAACAATATTCAAAAATGCAAACTCTTTGTCCCCTTTATGAAAGTTGATTAACTGCGCTTCGAGAAGTTTTAAAAAGAGAATCCTGTTTATCCAGGTAATTACAAGTTCCAAACCGACGCTGAATAATTCTTCTTCTTTACGAATATCTTCGTACAACTGAAAAATCGCGCTTTCTAATAACGATCCCGAATTTCTCTCATTTTCCGGCTTTCTATCGATTATTTTCTTACCCCCCTCTTTTTTTTCGGTAAGCCCTATTATATGAAGCAATTCTGAATAAAAACTTTTATCAAGAGTATTGCTATCGTTTAAAAAAGGGAGCTTCAAAAGATGCTCGGGCGATAATATTTTATACAAAACGATAAGCTCTTTATTATTAGCAAAGCTCTTTTCAAACAGATTAGCGTCAAAAACA
Organism: Spirochaetota bacterium; assembly: GCA_017998755.1. GTDB lineage: Bacteria > Spirochaetota > GWE2-31-10 > GWE2-31-10 > MWDO01 > MWDO01. Next base: position 3,776 of record JAGOCL010000304.1, read on the forward strand.
AACCAATCGATTGTATTAGTCGCTATTAACGACTTTATTTCAAGAATTTTACCGGTTATTCTCTCCCTTAGATAGTATAATACCAATTCCTGCATCGCTTTAGAATTAATATTTTCTTTTGTTATCATTTCATACTTATTAGAGGGCTTCTTCGCTTCTATTATTACACCGACGGGACTATTAGAGTCTTTGCCGTTATGGATAACCAGATCGTTTCGCCCTTTCGTATTTATAAAATGTTCCGGCGCATAATAACTATTTTTTAGAAAATCGGATAACAAATTCTTATGAAACTCTTCCGATTC
>JAGOCL010000305.1 GCA_017998755.1 Spirochaetota bacterium
TAAAAAGATACCGTCGACAATTATTGAAAAACTGCTCGAAGGGACAAATCATCCTGTAATCGGTTCAAAAATGGCTGAAAAATGGCAATTAACCGATAATATTATTAAAATTATTCGGTATCATCACAATCCTATCTCCTCTCCGGAAGAAGTTAAAAAAGTCTTGGAAATAATTTACTTAGCTCACATAATCGTTAATGAAATATTTAAAACGGGCGTAAATTTAGAGTTTAAAGACGATATTTTAGCTCTATACAATCTTAATACCGCAGACAAATACAAAGAGCTAACGTTATACGTCAAAAATAAGATAAAATAATTTTTTATTACCGCTCTTGCGTTTTTTCTTTTTAAGGAGAATTTTATGACTGATTCTAAATTAATAAGAAATTTTGGAATTATAGCTCATATAGACGCCGGCAAAACTACGACCACTGAAAGAATACTGTATCTTTCGGGATCCAATCACCGTTTAGGAGAAGTAGACGACGGAACAACCGTAACAGACTGGATGGATGAAGAACGGGAACGAGGTATAACAATAGTTTCGGCGGCCGTTAATTGTACTTGGAAAGACGCCATATTTCACATTATTGACACGCCTGGGCACGTTGATTTTACCGCAGAAGTTGAGAGGGCGCTTAGAGTACTCGACGGAGCGGTCGTAGTATTTTGCGGAGTCGCAGGCGTTCAAACGCAATCGCTAACCGTATGGCGCCAAGCCGATAAATTTCATATTCCCCGAATTGTTTTTATCAATAAACTTGATAGAATGGGCGCAAATTTTGAAAATGTCGTAAACGAGATACAGTTAAAATTAAACAAAACGCCGTTAGTAATTAATATCCCTTATTACAAAAACGACGCCTTATCCGGAATAATAGATTTAATCGAAATGAAACTTTTTACATACAATAAAGACGGTTTTTTGAATCTAGTCGCCGATATCCCCTCTGAATATGTCGAGATTGCAAAAGATTTCAGAGAAAAACTAATCGATGCGGCGACTCAATACGACGACAAACTTCTTGAACTTGTTTTAAACGATTCCGCGACAGAAGACGATATAATAAAGTCTATTAGAGCCGGTTCTATAAATTTAGAATACGTTCCGGTACTTTGCGGCGCCGGTTATAAAAATATCGGAGTAACAAATTTACTCGACGGCGTCAAAAACTATCTTCCTTCTCCCGACGATATAGGATACTGCGAAGGGTTGATAATAAAAAAAGGGATTAGGGAAGAAATATTCTTTAACAAAGACAATAATCCTGTAGTATACATCTTTAAAACTCAATTTAATAAAGAAAAAGGATTAATGTCTTACGTACGCGTTTATAAGGGATCGATATCTACCGGCGACGTTATCTACAACGCTCGAACCAAGAAAAAAGAACGTATCCACGATATTCTTAAAGTTTTTTCAGATAAGTTTGAACGCATCGATAAAGCCGATTTGGGCAACATCGTAGTACTGATCGGATTGAAAAATTCGGTTACGGGCGATACGTTGTCAAATGAAAACGATCAGGTTATATTGGAGACTTTGAATTTTCCGGAGCCGGTTATTTTTGTTAAGGTTGAACTCAAAAACTCCATAGACTCCGAAAAATTTAATATTGCTCTATCGCGCTTATTATTGGAAGATCCGACAATTTCCTGCAAAGAAGACAAAGACGCTGGTCAAATATTAATAGGCGGAATGGGCGAACTGCATATTGATATTTTTCTTGAAAGAGTCAAACGCGAATATAACGTCGATTTAAAAAGCGGGTCTCCTCAAGTCATTTATAGGGAAACCCCAAAAAAATCAGGCTCGTACGTCTATGAATTTGACAAAAAAATATCCGGAGCTGTAAACCATGCGACCGTCTCGTTGAAAGTCTCTCCGTTATCTAACGGCAAAGGGGTAAAAATTGTTAACAACGCCAACGTTTCAAATTACCCAAAAGAGGCGCTTGAGTCTGTTCATTCGGGGATCAAAACGGCTCTTTTATCCGGTCCGGAAGGCGCTTATCCTGTAGTAGATATTCAGATAGAAATTGAAAGTCTCGACTACGACATTTCGAAAACCAACATACTCGCTCTAGAAGCAAGCTCCAATTTGTGCCTATCGTATCTTTTACGTAACGTCGGTACATTTCTCTTAGAGCCGCTTATGAAATGCGAGATCGACGTTCCTGGCTCCTATACCGGTCCTGTTATAGGAGAACTGCAAAGCAGGGGAGGCATCGTGATTGATATATTAAAAAGATACGATAACGACGTTATTGTAGCAAAATCGCCTTTAAAAAAAATGTTTGGTTACGCTACGGCTCTTAGAAGTTTAACTCAAGGACGCGGAACTTTTACCATGGAATTCTTAGAGTTTGCAAAGAAAATAGAATAGTTTGTCTAATAAAAAAAGACCGCCTTTTTTATATGGCGGTCTTTTTTTTAACTTGCGCTATTAGAAAAACGCATTTCGAATACCAAATCCTATCTGAGGAGTCAATCCTCCTTCTACTTCGGAAGCGATGAAGTAGAAAATATTCTCAAAGTATATAGCGAATTTTCTTAAGAAACTCCATCTTTCAACTTTAAACAGGTCGATTTGGTACATAAACCCCGCGATAACTTTTCCTTTTTTGTACGCCGAATCTTTGTACTCGACTGCATTTTTATCTGTTACCAAATTGTAATTTTCGCCAGTTCCGCCGCCGTATCCGCTAAACCAGTAAAATCCGCAACCAATCTCCACGCTGATCGAAAAGTTTTTGGCGTCTTCGCCGAAAAAGAATTCAAACGGTATATCGATAATTTTTGCAAGAAGTTTACCTCCGGTACAGAACCCGTAAAATCTCGGTTCGTACCTGTAATTTGGCCATCCTGTATCAGGATTAAATCTCGTCTGATCGTACTGACTGACCCCCATATCCTCCATGTTTTCCTTAGTGGGTATCCAGCTAAACATCCCTTCTACTCTAACGACGTCGTCGAAGAAACTCAATCCAAATCCTCCTGAGACGTAAGGTCCGCCGAATATTTGCGCCCATAGATATATCCCTTGAACGAATTGAGGAACTTTACCAAGGTTTTTATCAAATCTTCGCAACATTATTTTTACTTCGTCAACCTCTCCGTCGTCGTTAGCCGATCCTCTTACCATTATTTTATCGTTAATCTTCTCGCTGTCGACCGGACTATCGATAATAACTTCGGGAGCTTCTCTGTTTATGGCTACTCTAAAATATCTCAAAGACTCCAAACCGCTCTTTGTAACAGACTTTATCTGAAGCACGTGTTGTCCGTCTATCAAATATTGCGTTTGAACGCGAATTTGCCAATCCGACGGGAACCCTATATGTTTAGTGAAAGTCTTTCCGTTATCTAAGCTTAAATATATTGACTCTACTTTGTTTTTTTCCATATATTTATTTTTCAACGCCGCGACTTCATACGGTTTGACTTCAATTTGATCGATTGTCTCTTCAAGTTTTTTTACTTTTTCTTCGTCTCTTCTGAATTTCTTTTTCAAAGCTTTAAATTTCGCATGTTGTATCTGTTTTTTTAATTTCATATCGACGTTTGCGTCGTAAAAGTAAGACTTACCCATAAGCCACGGTCTATGCTCCATTGGAGCTCCGTTTATATGGCTTTTTACCTCTATTACAGGTCCGAATTCGTCAAAATAAAACTGTCGCGACAAAGATATTGTTTTTTGTTTTTCATTTTCAGCCGTGGCTTTTTCATACGCGACGACAAATATTTTATGTTCTCCCGGTTCAAGCCCGACCGTCGATAATGAGAAATTCCACAATTCCGATCCTCTCGCCTCAATAAAATCGCCGTCGTCCACTTTGACCAAAACCTTTTCAACGCCGTCGTCGTCCCACGACGTACCGAAGAAATCTATCGTTTGTCCCGTTAAATGTTGTCCCGGTTGAGGTTGATCCAAAACCAGCTTAGGAAGATCCGAAACAGGATTGATTGTAAAGTTTAACGATTTCTCTGAAACGTTTCCCGCAAAATCTCTAACTCTGGCAATCAATTGGTATTTATCTTTAAATTCCAAATATCTCGTATCC
>JAGOCL010000306.1 GCA_017998755.1 Spirochaetota bacterium
CAGAGCGTCATATAGAGATGAAACAAATGTTTCTCTGATTTGCTTTGCTTTAGGATTATCTCTTCCCTGCGCGTAATCTCTCTGTATCATGGGTATTTCTATTATTACATTCTGATTAAAAATATTATAAAATGTGTTCATATTTGTTCTCAACTGTTTTATTCATCTTTAGGTAAATATTATTTAATGTTTCTTCGATTTTTTTAAAATAATTTTCTCTATCGGTCTGTCCCCAAAAGTATAAATTTGTTTCTACTTCATCTGAATAATATTTTAAAAAAATATTTTTTGTAGCCGGCGGAATAAATTCCCCCTTTTTATCTTTATTAATAATTATTTTTCTTTTTTCGTCAAAAAAACCGTTGTTGAGAGAAGAATTAATTTCTCTTGATAATAAAGCTAAATTATCAATCGAATCTAAATTCAATAATTCTTTAGATTTATCTAAAAACCCTCTAAATTTTGTTTGATATTCTTCATAGTTATTTTCATAGAATTCTTTATTATCATAATCTTTAAAATTCTCATTAACATAATCATTTAACTCTTTCGTTTTATCTTTGTATACCTTGGCGATATAGTCAAGAAAGTCTTTAATATACGATTTAATTTTATCAAAACCTTTTAGCGTTTCTTCATTTTGAGCGTGAATATGTTCTAACGACCATTTTTTTTCTTTAAACTTACTAAATGAAAATCGAGAGCTATTTGACAATTCGACAATATTAAATAAGAGCAAAATACTATTTATATTTTCTTTATCTTTATTTTCTTTATAACTTAATTCTGATAATTTAATATCTTTAAACTTTTCTATTATTATATCTTTTAATTCATCTTTAAATTTATCTTTTGGTGTATTATTTTTTAATTCAATTATTTTTTCAATAGATAAAAAATCCCTTGTCGTAAAAAAACCGATAAGATTAAATAACTCTATATCTTCATACCACTCTTCAAGAGTCATAAAATATCTTTTTATTTCATCCCAAAGATCTTCAATATTTTTATCTTTTAAATATTTGTCAAATACCATAAACTCAAAAAAATCGTTGTTTTTTGGCTCAATATTATATTTGTTTTCATCATTTATTTTTCTTGCCATTAATCTGAAAATAATTTCAATCCTATTTGGCGATGGATTATCACTCGTAATAAAATACCAAAATTCATCGTTTTGAAGAGTATATTCTATTTTATCCCACTCTTGAGCAATTTCAGTTTGTTTTAGTTCCTTTATTTCTTGATTTTCGCTTTTTGTACAACTTAAAAATAGAGCTTTAATAAGTTCGGAATTGGTTAAAGGAATTTTTCCGCTATTTATCCTTGTAAATATATCTCTTGAATCAATTTCTTTATCGCTAACATCATACCAGAGAACATAAGTTTTATTTAGAAGTTTATTTTTAAAAGTATTTTTATCTTTATCTTTAAACCAATCTTTTATCGTTTGATACGCATTGAAAAAATGATAGTTATCAACATTGTCGTATTCTTTATTATTCTCTGTTCCAATATATTTTGCCCAGTCGTTTTCATTTATTTCATTTAGATTCTTAATCTCTTTTAAAAATTCATGGCTACCTTCTCTTGTATAATATATTAAATTATCTATATTCTTTTTATCAATAAATGCCAATATCATAAGTATAGTAGTCATTCTTTGTTGACCATCGATTAACTCACAGATTTCATTATTATTATATACAATTCCTTTCTCTTTAAATTCGTTTTTCCTTTCATCTCCAATTTTTTTCAGTACCAACGGTTGCAGGCAATAAATATATTCCTTAGCGTTATCGTTAAAGCATTCTATAGAACTTATATCGCTAAGTATATCCTCTACTTGTATTTTATCCCATTTATAGCCTCGTTGGTATGAATCCACAAAAAAATTATAACCAATTATTTCAGAAATATTTTTTAACATTTCGCTTTTTTTATCATTATCTTCATTACCCATTATTCGCCTCCATTCCTACCATTAAACCATACCTAAATAAAATATTCAACTGATAAATATTTTCGTCCCATATTTTAAACTTTAATCTAAATATACAATCGAGATATGTCAAAAATTGTCAGTAATAAAATATTTTATAATATTTTGAGTATATTTTTCTACGTCAAAGATTCCCCGCAGAACTCTTTTCTTCCGCAGGTTTTACAATATTGTCCCATCCAGAGCGCGTCGAATACTTCAGCGATTTCGGCGACCATTTTTTTTTCGTCGGTTACAATACCCATTTCGAAATTCCTTCTATTTGGGCTTTTACACCCCATTCCGGCTCCGGTAAGATTTGCCGAGCCGCATATTGCGGTTTTTCCGTCGATTATGACGAGTTTCATGTGATTGCGAGGGCAGAGCATTCTTTCCAGCGAATCTATCAACGCGGGATTGCGGTCAAAGTCCTTTCGGAATATCTCTCCCGGTTCCTTTGAATGAATAAGCCTGACAAGAATCCCTTTGTTTATAAGCTCCGAAAGGATATCCAGAAACGGAACCGCCCGTTTCCCCCGTTTGACATGCAGGTCTTTGATATCGGCGGTCGCTATCCATAAATATTTCTTAACCGCGGGGACCATCTCTTCGAAAATAGCGCTATAAATTTCTTCGTTTTTAATTATTCTTGTCATATTTACTAATATTAATCGGTATTAATCGTCAAGCGATTTGATAATATTGGATGGAAGTTTATTAAAATATCCTATCACCCCGATTTTAACTCAATTCTCCAATCCGATTTTCTTAATTCTTTGATACATCTGACTCTTGATCTAACTTCGATATTATAAATATCGCTATTCAATGGAGGAATCCAAAAGACAAGTTGCATTGGGGCGTTTTTCTGAAATTTTGAGATTCTGACTTCTATATTTTGACTTTGATTTATTAGAAATACCCCTTCATCTTCATACTCAGTATTGATCTTTAGATTTTTTCCATTAATAACCCCGATATTTTTTGACGATAGGACATTATTAACTGTCCCTGACTCAATATCGTCAAAACTCATTATCATAGGGGAGGGTTTTGGAATATTTTCCTTTACGATTGAGTTTTCTTGATACGTTATTTTTTTAAGTCTTTTACCGGAGCAAGATTTGATTTCGATTTTATGTTTGTCTTTATCAAAATCATCATTCATATCTTTGAATTTACCGGATATTACCGGATAAATATGGACTATATCAAAAAGATTAACTCTTTTACCCTCTGCTAAAAAAGAATTAACTGTTGGAGCTAATACCTCTATAACTGCTACAATATCCGCTATTGTAACAGTCGATCCGTATTCAATCATTCTTTTGAAAATATCTTTTGCGCCAATCGTATCACTCTTTATTATCTTTGCGCTATATTTACAATTTTTGTTCATATTATTATTGTAGATTTGATATTTTATACTCATCACGACCTCCTTTACTGCTTTGAGGATAGCCCGTATCTGCTTGCTGATATCCATCAAACATAACTTATGTTTGATATAACATAGAAGGAAGGGCAATGCAAAGTATTTTGAATAAGAATACTTAATATTTAGGAATTTAACAACTACAATATTTAATCTTTAAACATGTTTTCACAGAATATCCTCAATCCCATCAATATTGTTTATAACAATAACGTTACCCGGGATATTATTATCCATAATTTGAAACGTTCGCTCTAATTGAAGTTTGATAAATTTTGAGAATTCCTTCCCAAGTAATTGTAGAGCGTCGACGGTATTTTTATTTATAAGACCTAAATCAAGATGGGTAACGCCGCATTTCCTAAAATTAAATATTCTAAAACTTTCCGCCTCTTTGAAGAGAATCTCCTCTTTATAACCGGCGTTAAATACAGGAATAAACTGAATATTCTCTATATCTTTCGTATTCTCATAAAATATATTGATTTTATCCGTATCATAATGATTCATTCCGTTTGTATCAATAATATAGTCATATTCTTCGTATTTTATAATTTTTCTTAACTCTTCGAATGTATCAACCGGCTTATACTTGATATCGATAACTTGCGCAAATTTCTCGATAAAAGAATTGCCCCC
>JAGOCL010000307.1 GCA_017998755.1 Spirochaetota bacterium
GAAATAAAAAACTCGGATTCGTATTTCAAGGATTTAACTTACTATCGAGAACGACGGCGCTCGATAACGTCGAGGTTCCGCTTTTTTACGGCGATAAAAAAATATCAAAAAGCGAAGCGGCGCAAAAATCGCTTGAAGCTCTAAAAATGGTGGGGCTGGAAGATAGAATACATCACGTTCCAAATAAATTATCCGGAGGCCAACAGCAGAGAGTTGCGATAGCTAGAGCTCTGATTAACGATCCCGAAATAATACTGGCTGACGAACCGACCGGAAACCTCGACACTCAAACCTCCGTCGAAATAATGAAGTTATTCGGCAATCTAAACGACAAAGGGATAACGATAATTCTAGTAACTCACGAACCGGATATAGCGGCGTTTGCAAAAAGAAAGATAGTTATGAAAGACGGTAGGATAATTGAAGACGCTACGATTAGCGGTAATAATTAATGACGCTTATGCGTCTGTTATTTTTAAACTTCTCGAAAAGGGGGATTACTTATGAATATAGGGACGACTTTAACTATTGCGCTAAAAAATATTATCAAAAATAAGACGAGAAGCTTCTTAACGGCTCTAGGTATCATAATCGGAGTATGTTCGGTCGTAATAATGGTCGGAATCGGCTCCGGGACGCAAAAAAATATACAAGATCAGATAAAAGGAATGGGAACAAACCTTATTATGGTTTATAATAAGAACAACAGATTCGGCGGAGTAAATATGGGGGGAGGATCTTCCAATAATTTAACTTTAACCGACGTTGAGAAAATAAAAAAACAATCCGCTTACGTAGAATTCGTTTCCCCTTATTCTTCAAATTCCATGCAGATTATCGCTAACGGTAGAAATTGGAATACCTCGGTATGCGGCGTTTCGGACGAATATTTACAGATAAGAAATCTAAATATTGAAACGGGTTATTTCTTCAACGAAAATGAAGTTAAATCTAAGAAAAATTACGCCGTTTTGGGTAAAACAACGCTAAACGAACTTTTCCCCGACGGCGATTATCAAGGAAAAAAAATCAGAATCGGGAAAAACATTTTCACCGTAATAGGCGTTCTTCAAAGCAAAGGACAAAGCGGTATGGGGCAAGATCAAGACGACGTGATACTGATACCTTATACGACCGCGATGAATAAAATTACAGGGTCTAAAAAAGTCCGGACCATTTACTTGTCGGCAAAAAGCGAATCGGATATAGATAACGCTAAGACTGAAATTACCCAAATATTGCGGGAATCCCACAATTTGTCGGCTTTTACGGAAGACGATTTTTCAATCGGAACTCAGTCGGAAATCATCGAGCGGTCAAATTCAATTTCGGGATTCTTAACAATACTCCTCGGTTCTATCGCCGGCGTGTCGTTGCTTGTAGGCGGAATAGGGATTATGAATATAATGCTCGTCAGCGTTACCGAAAGAACAAGAGAAATCGGAATCAGGATCGCAGTCGGAGCAAAAAGCCGCGATATTATGCTACAATTTCTCGTAGAATCCCTTGTATTAAGCGTATTCGGCGGAGTTATAGGATTACTAATCTCTTTTTCTGTCGCGTTTATTCTAAATACTTTTACAAATGTTGCATTAATTCTAAATTTTAATATAATACTAATATCGTTTCTGTTTTCGGGATTTGTAGGAATTTTTTTCGGATACTACCCGGCGAGAAAAGCGGCTAATCTTAATCCGATAGACGCCCTTAGATATGAATAAAAGAGGATAGCGATGAATATTTTAATTATCGAGGATAATATCAGAATTTCGGATAATCTTGATTATATTTTGTCTAAAGAAAACTATTCCGTTACAATATGCGATAATGGGGAAAACGGTTATTATACCGCTACAAGCGCCGACTACGACCTTATCGTTCTCGATCTTATGTTGCCGGAAATGGACGGCTATGAAATTCTCGAAGGGCTTAGAGCTAATAAAAAAGATACCCCCATTCTTGTTTTATCGGCGAAAGATCAAGTGGAGGATAAAGTCAAAGCCCTAGATCTAGGCGCCGACGACTACCTATCCAAACCGTTTGCCGCGGCGGAGCTTTTAGCCCGTATCCGTTCGATATTACGCCGAAAACATAACGTCGGCTCGACGACGATCGACGTCGGCGATCTGATTATCAATCTGAACAAAAAAGAAGTCAAATTTGGCGATAAAACCGTCGATTTGACGCAAAAAGAGTATGAAATAGTTGAATTCCTCGCTTATAATAAAAATAAAGTCGTCTCGAAAGTAACGCTCGGAGAGCATATCTGGGGCGAAGACCTCGATCTATACACTATGTCTAATTTTATCGACGTTCATATCAAAAACATACGTAAGAAATTTGAAGAAAAAAAAGCTAAAAAATACATACATACCAAACGCGGGTTGGGCTTTATTTTATCCGAGGAGGAAGTCGAATGAAAATCAGGACAAAATTAACGCTATTTTTCACTTTGGTTTTTTTAGGATTATTCGTAGTTTTTTTTGTTTTTTTATTCGGCAGTTTCAGATTCAGAATGACGGGTATCCTTGAAAATAGAATGGATCGTATGGCGGAAGATATAATTAAAAAAAATAAATTAAACGAAGCCGGCTCTTACGAAAATCTGAAAAAAATCAATCTGAATTTTCGCGTATTCAAACGGGCGCCCCCTCCTACCGAATCGGAGAAAGAGGATATAAAATTTGCGCCTTTTTTTTGGATAACAATATTTGACGAAAAACTTAATATTTTGAATCAAACCGACTACGCAAAAAGTTTTAATATCAAGATAAAAGAGTCTGATCTAAAAAAAAGATTTTTCATTGTAAACTTTAAAAATATCGAATCCGACAATCTCTTTACCACAAACGTCGACGATATCGGTTATGGTATCGCAAAAGCGTATAAATTAAAAACTCAAGACGTTTCCGATTTTTATATCGTAACGCTTCATCCCTTTACAGAGGAAAACGAATATCTGATAGAGCTTGAAAGAATTATATTCGCTCTGACAATTGTCGTAGTATTAATAATTTTTATTATAGGTATTCTGTATTCAAAATACTCTCTAAGCCCAATCAATAAAATCGTAAAACAGCTAAACGACATAACAAACTACGACCTTTCAAAAAGAGTAATAACAAAAAACAATAAAGACGAAATCGGCGAACTTACCTCCAGCGTGAACAATCTTCTATCGAGAATCGAAAAAGCTTTTCTTATGGAAAAACAGTTTGTATCGGACGTATCTCACGAGTTCAAAACGCCGATCGCGTCTCTACGACTCTCTATAGAGGAATTAATTAATAACGAAAAACTATCGGACGATTCTCTCGATAAACTTGGACATAATCTCGAAGTATTATACTCTCTGGATTTTCTGGTTAAAAAACTGCTTTATATGTCAAAACTCGAACAAGGTATTATTGCATTTAAACCGCAAAAATTTGTCTTAAAAGAGACGCTCGATAAAATTATCAGTAATTTACAGTTAATCGCTCAGAATAAAAACCTGAAAATAAACTGTTTCATCGACGACGGTTGCGAAATAAACGGGGACAAAGAACTTCTTTACATCGCGCTATATAACATTGTCGAAAATGCGCTAAAATATACCGAAAAAGGCTTTGTTAACATTACCGCGACAAACGGAGAAAACAAAATTATTATTTCGATTGAAGATACCGGCTCGGGAATTCCCGCGAGAGATATTGATAAGATATTCGATAAATTTTATAGAACCGATAAATCAAGAAAAGAAAACGAAGGTTACGGAATAGGTTTGACTATATCTAAAAGAATAATAGACATTCATAACGGCAAAATATCGGTCGAAAGCCGGGAAAATTCCGGAACATTATTTACCGTAGAGATAAAAAAAATACAATATTGACAGAATATTTTTTACAATGTATAAACGTATCAATGTATAGAATCAAAATATTATTTCTAATAATTATTATTATTTCCGCCGCTCAAATACTTCAATCAAATGAAAGCGTATTAAATTCTATATTGCCGACTAACATAGTAGAATTTACGTTGGATTTTGGCTTGGGAACATAC
>JAGOCL010000308.1 GCA_017998755.1 Spirochaetota bacterium
CCATATATTCATCTCGCATTTTCATTGGGATCATATATGCGGAGCTCCTTTTTTTAAACCGTTGTATAATCCGACAAATAAAGTAATATTTTATTCCGCTTGCGACAATATGATCGAAAATCTTGAAAGACAACAACACCCCGCTCATTTCCCGATTTCCTTCAAATCTCTTCCGGCCGTGAAATCTTTTGTTAAACTTGATTTACAAAAGACGTACCAATTAGCGGGATTTTCCATACGAAGCGTCGATATGAGACACCCGGGAGGCTCAACTTCATACGTTTTTTCTAAAAATGGAAAGAAAATCAGTTACGTTACGGATACTGAATTTACGCCGGACAACAAGGCCGAAAAAGAACTCTACTACAAAGCCTGTTTTGAAGGAAGCGATATCCTTATACTCGACTCCCAATATTCTTTGGTCGAGTTTTTTAATAAGTTTGAATGGGGGCACACATCTTCAACTATGGCGACTAATCTGGCTCTCGAATGGAGGGTAAAAAAACTCCTTTTATTCCATTTTGATCCTGAACATACCGACGAGGATCTTATCAAACTCCTTGGAGAGGCTAATAAAATTAAAGATAATTACAACAAAAGACGTTTGTCCATATCGTTAGCGGTAGAAGGTTCAAGTTATTCAGTTTAAATAGTCGCTAACCGGCTTAGTTATTTAGAAACCGTATCTCTGTATTAGTATATTCAAAACTGGAATTCCCGTTTTTTATCGCGCTTAATATTAACAAACGATAAAAAATCAGTAAATATTCTCAATACGCTTGTAGACTCTGGAAAACTTATTCAAATAATCGTTAATTTTTTCTACATATTGAATTACGTTGGGGACTCCCAGTTTTATACTGTCTATATTATTTATCTGTTTTTCGCCTTTAAGGTCGGTAATGCTTGAAAAAAAGGTTTTTATATTGTTTATAGCGTTATTCATATCTTTTGCTATGTTATTTGATTGATTAATTATATCGTCAATTAAACTTAAAGCTTGTTTTCTCATATCGGCGTCCTCGTCTCTTGATAACTTAGCAATGTAATACATTACTTTTTTGCCATATTCATTTTCATAACTAAGTTTTGTATCGAATTCGGCAATTTTCTGGTAATTATTATTAAACGAGTGATACGCGCCTGAAAGATGAAATTTTACCTGTTCGTCGACAAAATTACCGTCTATTATTATTTTATTTAGCGCCGACTCTAAACTGTTTTTATAGAAGTTTGTAAGGAAATAACTAAATAAATTCAAATAATATATCGACGGAGCTTTTTTATTAAAAAATTTCTCAAATTGATTATACAATTTTATATTAAAATTTTCTAGAGAATCAAAATTAAAATCAGGGTATGCTTCCGATACTAACTTTGCTAAATTCTGTTTTCTAAGCTCCGTATAATAGCTATCCCACAAATCGTCAATCTCCCCCTTTTTTATCCCCTTATAGATTTCGAGGAAATTCTTAGTATAAACAAAAGACCTTGGTTGATACAATATATCTTTTCTATAATATTGAAATATTTTCTGAAGAGGGGCTTTTTTCATAAAATCATTGGCTACGTCTATAACGTTATAAAATTTATCCACGTCGGCCGCGACGAAATTCTGTTTTAATACTGCAATCGATTCTGAAATAGGATTTTTTTTAGAAAACTCGATAAAATCGTTTATAAAAATAATGCTATCTTCGGAAAAATTTATATCGCTAAGAAGTATATATAACTGTTCGAGTTTGAAATCGATGGATTTAAAAAGCGCCGTGTTGTTTGGCGTAACTTTATCTTTTGGATTTGTAAACGAGAAATCATGCAACAAATCTAGGTAATTATAATTAATCAATCTGATAAGTTTATCAAAAGAATAAACGCCGTTTATAAAATTCTCAAAAACGCTTTTCTCAATATTGGAAAAAAAATTCTTAATCCGTCTCTCTTTTTCTTTGAGATAAATATTTCGGTCAAATATTGAATTAGCGTCAATCTTCAGACTTTGAGGTTTTGCCTCTTCATAAGAAATATTGGTAACGTCGTTAAATTGAGATTCCAGTACGTAAGCTAAAAAATTATTATAATATTTTTCATCTTCAAAATACAACTTAACGATTGGGATAACTTTTTGCGTCGCGTCGACAAGTTCTAGGATTAAGTTCAAAAACCTGTAAGATAAAACGTTAGTCTCTAAATTTATAAGATGATAATATTTATTTTGAATATCTCTTTTTATTTTGGATAATTTCTCATTAATTATGACGTCCTCTTTTTTTCTACCGGAAAAAACGGCTCTTAGCATTATCATTAGTTTATCAATAAAAGATTTATTATCAAATTCTTTCTTGGCAATGTTTAATTGTTGGATACTATTTGGGTTAACGTTAATTTTCTTAAAGGCAGGGTTGTCCTCGACCTTTTTTTTGTCTGATTTTTCCGAGATTTTCGATAATAGTTCCAGCCGCTCTTTTTCGTCGAGTTGCTTAGATAATTTGTCAAATTCCGATTTTTCCATAACTCACCGTAATAAATTTATTTATGAATTATTTTCTCTTAAACTGATCTTCCTTTTTATAAAGTAACTCGTAAAGAATATAGCCCCGAATATTCCTATAAATATCCCGATATACATAAAGATATTCTTTAAATCGGTCATCCCCAAAGTATTATTATAAATAAGGCGTCCTATAGCGACGTGCATAATAGTCGTCGGCAATATGCCTATTACCGATCCCCAAAAATACCCCTTTGCGCTAATACCCGATAATCCGTAAGCGATATTCTGCATATTATACGGAATAATAAAGAATACGCGAAAAAAAAGCGCCGACCAGCCTCTGTATTTACTTGCGGCCTTATCTACCTCGGCTATTATCTTATTATTCTTAAACTTACTTTGAAAATCCTTCCTAAAAAAGTATCTTACGTTTAAAAACGACGAAAGCAATCCTAAGCTCATTCCTATCCAAGCTACAAAAAAACCGGCAATCGGCCCGTAAAGATAACCGGATAAAAAGTTAAAAAATAGCGTCGGAAGACATAAGATATTAAATAAAATATAAAGTAAAAAAATTATTACCGGGCCAAAAAAAGAAAATTTTAAGATAATATCCCTAACGGCGGTAATATTCTCATAAGTGAAAAACTTGTTTAGTCTGAAAATATAAAAAAGCGCAATCAACGCCGCGGCAATAGACAGATACAATATTTTTGGCAAATGTTTCTTAATATCAATTTCCTTTTTACTTAAACTCATTTTTACTCTAAATATATAATAAATATTTCTTTTAAAACTACGCCTTTGTTCGCGACAATTTTATAACTTAGCTTACCGGTTGGATATATAGAGCCGCTATCCGCTCCGCCCAAATCGGCGTTTCTAACGGCGTTTACCAGCATTTCGTTAAATACTTGCGAAAAATCGTACCCCACGGCCTCGGCTGAAGATTTTACGGTCTTTTTTGGCTTAGCGATTATTGCAGTTTTTACCGTTACCTTTCCCTTTTCGAGTAATATTTCTTTATCGCCGATTTTCAACTGTTCCATTTTGACGCCGGATTTTTTATAGTCTTCGAAAGATAAAGACTCGTCGCTCATAAGAGTAACTTCTCCCCCTTCGACTTTAAACTTTACTCCGCTCTTATATCTTGTAAGAAGTTCTCGCGTCTTCATATCCAATTTCGTCTTAGACATTTCTATTAGTCTTGACGCTTGAACAAAAGATATATATTTGAACGTAAGATTTTTTGTTTTAGCGGCGCCCTTTTTAGAGCTTATTTTTTTATCATTTTTAGAAGACGCTATAATTTTTGAATTGGTATCGTTTTTCTTAACCCCAAATAACTGCGTAAAGATTAAAGATATCGCTAATATAACAATAATTTTTTTCATCGCGTCTCCTTAAATATTAAAAATATTTCTTTAATATATTAAATTTTTACTATAAATTCAAGTAAAAATGATATTATTAAATAAATTATAATTTCTTCTTTACATTTTTTTTTATAAAATAATGTATATAATATATAATTACGGAGATAAAAAT
>JAGOCL010000309.1 GCA_017998755.1 Spirochaetota bacterium
AAGCCAAATACGATAAAATGTACGCTTTATTTTCGACTTATCTCGATAACGATATAAACGAAGGGGAGTATATGTCGCTTTCGGAGAGTCCGGTTGAAAATTATTTTACTACTAAGATTGCGTCGGTCGCAAGTCAAATCGGCGCGGTAATAACAACTACAACTACATTGCCAAATCTAGGATATACCAGTCCCGAATTTACTTCTACCGACGTTATATTCAGGTATAAATATTTCGAAACCGCGCCGCTTGTAATAAGAGGTTCTTTTAATGGTTGGGGTTACGATACGACAAATTATAGTTTAACCGATACGGATAACGACGATATATACGAGATTACTTTATCAAAGTCAGAAGTAATAAGCGGTTCGACGTATAAATTTTACTATGGAACTACGGAATCTGGAGGAGAGTGGATTACAGATCCCGCTAATCCAAATTATCAACCGGCCGGAGATATGAACTCAATAGTATCTTATTGACGACGTTGAAATCGGTATTCGCGCCGCCGGCGCGAATACCGATTATAAATTACTTCTTTAGATCAAAACTTTTAACGATTCCGTAAAGTCCTTCGCTGTTATCTCTTAGATTTTTGGCGAGGGCGAACAGATCGACGGATGATTTGAGCGTCTCATTGTTAGACGCCGATATAGAGTTTATTTTTTCAGTAATTAATCCCGATTTTTCCGATTGCTCTTTGACCGATTTCTTAATATCGTTACTGAAAGACTTAAGTTCGTTAAAATTATTTAGTATTTCGCCTGCAAATTTATTTTGTTTTTTAGTAATATTGGATATTTCTGAAATCATATCGCTTGCTTCAGTATAATTATCGAGGATCTTGTTCAAAATATCCGTCGCTTTTTGAGAGAGCGTCATCCCCTCGGCAGACTCTTTTTCGCCGCTTTCTGATATTATAACGGCCTGATTAACGCTATCTTTTATCTTTTTTACTATCGATACTATCTGCTTTACAGATTTGCTTGACGTTTCGGCCAATTTTCGTATTTCCTGAGCGACAATAGCAAAACCTTTTCCCGTTTCTCCGGCGTGAGCCGCTTCGATAGCGGCGTTCATCGACAGCAGATTTGTTTTCACCGATATATCTTCGATTGTTTTTAGTATCAAGTCGATATTTTGCGTCTCCTCGCCCGCTTCTTTGATTTTTTCTGATATCATGCGGGCGCTTTGGTTTATTATATAAGTTTTGTTTATCGAATTATTTACGACTTCGATGCCCATAGCGGCTCTTTGATTATTAATAATTATTTTTTCTTCCAGATTTTCTGAATTCTTTGAAATATCGCTTATATTCTCGGAAAGAGACATTAACGATTTGGTATTATCATTAATAATGTTATTTTGCTTCTCAAGATTTTCTCCGGAGCTGTTTATCTCGCTTATGTACTGCTTTAGAATTTGCGTGATTTCTTTTGAATTTTTAAATTGATTTTCAGTATTAACGCTAAGTTGTCCGGCTGAAGCGGAAATATTTTGAGATTTGGCCTCGACCTCTCTAGCAAGATTATCAATCTCCAAAAAATTGTTTTGCAGTTTTTCTGAAAATTTATTAACGCTCGAAGCGAGAGCTCCGATCTCGTCAAAATTTATTATAACCAGACGCTCCGCAAGATTTATCCTATCGCTAGACGTAAATTCGTCTAGTTTCTTCTTTATCGTCTTATATTGAAAATAGTAATCTCTTTTGGATAGATAGATAACTCCCGCGTACAATAAAAAAAGCGCCGTTCCAAAAAAAACAAGAAAAATCAACAAAGCGTTATAAGAGACGTTATCCGACCCTTTTTTAATTATATAAACCGGAATATACAATGAGAAGGAGGTAATAAACATTCCGTTAACGATAGTTATGATATAGTCGCGATATTTTGAGAAAAAGTCGGTTTCCCCTTTTTCGATGGACGTCATATTTAGTATTGTTTTAAGTCTCATTAATATAACATTTATGATAAAAATTGTATATATCGAACTCATAAATCCTCTGGCATTCATTAAAAGGACTCCCCAGCCGTATGGTAGGCCTCCGGGGCTTTTCCACGAGTTTATTCCGTAGAAAATAGTAGTCCCAACCGTCCACATTGTTAAGTTTGAGAAAATAATTATCCAAGAAATTTTAGAAATACAAATTCTTGATTTAGGATAATCGGAGCCGTCTGTAAGATAATTAAACAATGGGCGTAAAGTTCTTAATATAAAGAAGATTAGGGTAAAGTCGAATATGGCGAATAAAATATATACCGCCGGTTTGGTCGCGTTTTTTATAATAGCTAAAAAGTTTTTTTCAACATTAATACCGAGTATAGAAGTATAAAGTTCTCCGAAAAACAGAAACAATAACGGAATGAAAAAAATTGTTATTATAAGACCGGCTTTTATTTTTGATATATTAATTTCTTTGATTGATTTCTGATTTTCTTGCATAAATTTAATCTTCCCTGTATAGTAATAAAATTATCTTTTTTTTTGACAATAAATAAAATAAAAAGATATAATACTGTTAGAAAAAAAGATAAATGGATTATAATCAAATAATTGCTTTTTAACAATAAAAAATAACTAAAAGCGCATAAAATATGAATAGTTTTCTTAAAAAAATATATTTCGTTATCATATCCTTCCTGTGTATGAATTTGAGTTCAGTTGAACTGACGTTTACGGATAAAGATATCGGAATTCCCTTGGAAGGCGTTATTGTTAGAAAATCGGGAGCTTCCGACGTTTTTTATTCAGACTTGGACGGTAAAGTAACGTTGGGAGAATTTAGCGGTCGGGGAGTATATACCGCATATCTTATCGGTTACGAAACAAAGAAATTTGCGATTAATCAAACGGATAAATCTCTATTGATAGAAATGTCTATCGAGGACATACTTGAAGGCAAAGAGCTTGTTATCGAGAGTAAAGCGGCTGGGAAAAAGGACGAAAAGACCGGCGTCTCTACCGTTATCAATAAAGACGAGATAAAGTCGTCGGCGATGATAGGTCCGGTTGAGGACGTCGTAACGGCTATAAAAACGCTTCCGGGCGTCAGTTATACCGGCAAGTTTAGCTCGCGCCCTTCAGTTAGAGGGGGACGGCCGTCGGAAGTTACCGCTTCTTTGGACGGATTTTTAGTCCGTTTTCCATATCACTGGGGGGGAGCTTTTTCTATATTTAACCCCAATATTATCGACTCCGTCAAATTTTCAAACGGTATATTCGGGGCAAAATACGGAGTCGCTATGAGCGGCCTACTGGAGGTAAATACTGTAACTCCCGACGAAGGACTAAAAGTCGACGGAATATTTTCCACGACTACTACCGAATTGTTTCTTCAGACGTCGCTTTGGAAGAACGCAGGCCTTTTTATCGGAGGGCGCGTTACGTACCTCGATTTTACTTTATATCTGTTGGACTTCTTAGTAACGCAGGTAGGTTCTAAAATTAATCCGGCGCCTTATATTAGAGACGCGTCGCTTAAATGGTTTTGGAAACCGGACGATAGAGCGGAGTGGTACATCAACTTCTTTTTCGGAAGCGACGGCGTCGGTATGAAATATAAAAATCCCGACGTCGACGAAACTAAAGAGATTAATACTACGATTGATTTTAGTAATTTCAATTACGATCTTTTTTGCGTAACGGGAGTTAAACTTCTGCCGCATGACAAAGTTTTTATTCATATTCTTTCCGGGTATGAATTTTTATATAACGGCAGTTCGATAAATATGACCGAAAGCGGCAAAAAGAAATATTCAGCAAATTTTACAAATTGGTACAACGCCCTGCCGATCGAAGATCTCTCCGACGACGAATTTGAAGTACGAGGGCTCAAATCGCATAGACTTAATTACATTTTGGCTCATTCGGTTCAGACGAGAGCCGATTTTGATTTTACTTTGCATAACAAGGTAATGATGTCTTTAGGCGGCGGGCTTGTTTTCGACGTCCTAGCCCATCGGGAGAGCGGGACTTTTTATTCGTTTGTATTAAAACCGCCGTTTAGCTTAGTATATATGCCTGTCGATATCGATAT
>JAGOCL010000310.1 GCA_017998755.1 Spirochaetota bacterium
TTCAAAAATGTTCCGTCGTCCTGAAAAGAGTACGATAACTTTAAAGAATTCTCTTCAATAATGTTCGCGTCTAGAAATAATTCGGAAACTATAAAAGACCCTTCGTCAGATTTCAGATTTGGCGTAGTTTGTATATATAAACTTCTCTTTTTGTCGAACTTTATCTCTTTATCCGCGTCGTAGAAAGAATATATATTTCTAGAATCGCTAAATAAAGTCGTTCTAACTTTGATCTTTCCGCTTGTTACGTTATTATAAAGAGTTATCGCCGAATCCGCTCCGAATAATTTATCAAAACTTATAGGATTTAATAGTAAAACTATTTCATCATATTTTGAAAAATCTTTTTTCTCTAAATCTTTTATACTAGGAATCAATTCGGCTTGAAGATTTTTTAATCTCACCGTAAGCTCTTTATTAACCAAAATAATATCGGTATCCTGTTTTAATTTAGAAGATAATTCGTTGATAGTTACCGGATTTGACAATTCCAACTCTCCGGCTATAACGACTAAAGTTTTTTCTTTGATATCCTTAGTAAAAAAATCCATATTCGGTAATTTATTAATTTTGGCGAAAGCTCTCCACAATGAATTCTGCGAATAATAATTCGCAACGTCCCAATTCATAGATTTAGCGGCGACCTTTATTACCTCATAATCCTCGGCGCTTAAAGACGGCGACGGATATATTATAGCGTCTCTGAAATTCTCAAGTTTATCGTAATTAGGAGAGGCGGTATTTTTATCTTCCGCGATATCCGGCGAACTAAATCTTCCTCTACCGCACAAATAGCCGTCTCTCTCGCGAACTTCGTAAATCGAGCCGTTAAACAACTCTACGCTATTTTTACACCCGACGCTACAATGAAAACAATACGAATCTATAATATCCCCTTTTAGCGGAACTTTCTTTAGATTGGGAACTTTTGGTACAATTGCGCCGACAGGACATCCTGAAATACACGTTCCGCAAGAAATACAATCCGTCTCCGATAAATTATGCCCGAAATTCGGCGAAACTATCGTATCGAAACCTCTCTTAACGTAACCGTAAACGCCGATATTAATCTTCTCGGAACATAATCTAACGCATCTGCCGCACAATATACACTTCGACGGCTCTCTAAAAAGATAATTAGAACTGTCGTCAAATAACGGAGTATTCACCGCCCCTTTATACTTATTGTCTTGCGCGTCGTAATCTTCGGCGTATTTCTTCAACTGGCACTGATAAACGTCCATACAACCGCACTCCATACATCTGGCGGCTTCTCTTAACGCTTTACTTTCCGCAAATACTTTTTCTATCTCTTTAAAATTAGTTTTCCTTTCATTTGGTTCTAAAACGTCGATTTTTTCTCTGCTTTTTTTCTCCCATTGAGAAATGAATTCTTCGCTTATCTCCTCCAAATCCTCTCTTGTACTTAAGAATTCTTTTTTTGGATCTAAAGACTTTGCCCCTTGTAGAAGTTTCAATATAGCCAAAGCCGCTTTTTTACCGCCGGCTAGCGCCTCGACAACCGTCGCCGCTCCCGTAGCGTAATCGCCCGCGATAAAAACCTTTTCCATAGTAGTCTGTCCGGTCTTATCGTTGTAAGAAATTCTTTTATTATCCGGAGCCAGCTCTTTAGATTTGTCGCCAAGTATATTGAAATCCGGTCTCTGGCCGATAGCGGCGACGATAAAATCGTAATTCTCAGTAAATTCAGATCCTTCTATCGGAATAGGTTTTCTTCTTCCCGAAGCGTCGGCGTCTCCGAGTTTCATCTTTTGACATATCATACCTGTCGCTTTATCCCCGTCTTTCACGATCTGAACGGGAAGAGTAAGTAGTTGAAATTTTACCCCTTCTTCTTCGGCTTCGTCCTTTTCGACCTCGTTCGCAGGCATCTCGTCTCTGGTTCTTCTATAAACCATAACGACTTCTTTAGCTCCGAGTCTCAACGCCGTACGAGCGCAATCAAACGCCGTATTACCGCCGCCGACTATAGCGACCTTTCCGCTAATTTCGACTTTTTTACCGTCGGCAATGTTTTCCAAGAATTTGATACCGTCCAGTATATTGTCGGCGTCTTCGTTTGGAACGCCGAGTTTTGAAGCGCTCCACGCGCCGCACGCTACGACGACCGAATCAAAACCGTCTTTTATTAATCCGTCTATAGTAAAATCTCTGTTCAAAACTTTATTGTAATTTACCTTAACTCCTAAATCTATTATAGTAGCTATCTCTTTCGCCAAAACGTCTTTTGGAAGTCTGTATTGCGGTATACCATATAGCAACATTCCGCCGAGTTTTTCTTTCTTTTCAAAAATTTCGACGTCTACCCCTTCTCTTATCAGATAATAAGCCGCGGATAACCCCGCAGGGCCTCCTCCGATTACTGCAACCCTTTTGCCTATCTTACTTTTCAATGCAGGTTTGTAAGGGCTCTTCGAATTGAGGTCCATATCTGCTACAAACCTCTTGAGATAATCTATAGCAATCGGCTCTTCAACTTTTTGCCTTCGGCATTTTTCTTCGCAAAACTTCGGACATACTCTACCGATACTGGCCGGAAGCGGTATAGTCTCTTTGATTAATTTAAGAGCGTCGTCGTACTTTTTATTTGCTATAAGCCCGACGTAACCTTGAACGTCGCACCCCGCGGGACACGCCGATTTACAAGGCGCTATACAATCGCCGTAGTGGTTAGATAATATCAACTCAAGCGCGGTTCTTCTCGAATCCGTAGTCGTTTTGGAAGTCGTCTGAATCTCAATCCCTTCCCGCAATTTGGTAGCGCAGGCCGGAATCAGAGTCCTTGCCCCTTTTACTTCGACGACGCATAGGAAACAACTTCCATACGGAGCCAATCTTTCGTCGTAACAAAGAGTCGGAATCTCAACCCCCTGAGATTTTGCAAAATCCAGAATAGTTAAATTATCGTCTGAAACAAAGTTTTGTCCGTTGAAAATTATATTTACTTGAGCCATATTAATCCCGCTTTTATTATAAGTTTAAATTTGTTTGACTTTACTATATTTTTTAATTTTTTAAAAGTATTTTTTATCAAAATTTATACGCTTACTCTTATTTCTTACCTATCAAAGATCGCCAAATCTTTTTTTTTCGTAAAGAAGAATTTTAAATAAAATATCGGTATTTTATTCTTTAGCGTTTGAAAAATAATCCGTTTCAAGTTGTTTTAGATAATTTTTCCATTCTTCGCTTAATTTATCGCCTTTTAACGAATCCGCTATAAAAAGTTTTGCGGCGTCTATCTCGTTATTTAACAATAGAGCTAGAGCGTAATAATAAACCGAAGAGTAACGAACTTCGTCGTCCGCTTTATAATCTAAAAGTTTAGCGAAATACTCTTTAGCTTTTGGAAAATCCCCCATTTGGCCGTAATAATTGCCGATTCCCATATATATCTGGCCTAATTTATCCTCTTTTATAAGATTCTTACCGTTAAGCTTCTCAAATATCGGAAGAGCTTCGTCAAATCTGGATGATTTTAATAGAATATCAAGCAATTCAGACGAATTCTCAAAATTATCGCTTTTATACTCCTCCATTAGTTTAGTAAATTTATCTCTAACGGTAAAAACGTTCTTCATTCTTTCTAAAAACGCCTTAGCGTCGAGAAATCCGCCGATTGAATCTACAAGTTGCCCGTTCGGCTCTACAAATAATATTGTCGGGAATCCCGAAATCTTATAAGGAGTAAGATATTCGCTTGCTTTTTGATCGGTTTCAGGATTTATCTTTAAATTTACAAACTTTTTCGACTCTTTTATAACGTCTTTATCTATATAAGTCTCTTCGTCTAACTTCGTACACCAACTGCACCAATCGGCGTAAACGTCTATCATAATGAGCTTATTTTCTTTTCCCGCCAGTTCATTCGCTTTATCAACGTCCGTAAGCCAATTGACCCCTTTAACGTTCTTCGTCGATGAATTATCTTTACACGATAACAAAACCGAAGCTATTAGAAACATAATTATAATTTTTTTCATTATTCCCTCTTTAAAA
>JAGOCL010000311.1 GCA_017998755.1 Spirochaetota bacterium
CCTTTAAGATCAAGCGATTTCATAACAAATTCAGGAATAACGTCTTCGTAGCAGATATTCGGAGAAATTTTCATATTTTTTATTTTTAATATTTTATGATCTTCGCCCCGACTAAACGAGCTTAGTCCGTAAAGTTTCATAAAAAAATTTAAAAACGGGAAAGGAATTTCTTCTATAAAGGGAACAAGTTTCATTTTATAATACGAATTAACTTTAACACCTTGATCGTTTAACAAAACGAGAGAATTGTATACTTTTTCTTCATCGCTAATAATATCGTATTCGCCAATATGACATCCAAATAACAGCGGAACGTCCTGAAAACGCTTGATATTATTAAATCTTGAAACGTCTTCGTCAAAAAATGCGGGAACCGCCGATTCAGGCCAAATAACCAAATCGGGACTCTCTTTCAGCTCGGTAAACGTAAGATTGTTATATGTGTTTATCATAAAATCAAGATTTGTCTTACCTCTCTTATCGTTGCCGGAAAAATTCCCTTGTATTATAGAAATTTTGGTCTTCGGGGATTTTTTTATTATATCAGAAATATATTCGTTTCTAAACCAACCGTATATACTTCCTAATACTACAATAACAATTATCGATCCGAATAAGATCGAAGGAAATCTAACGTCCTTTTTGTAAAATATTGATTCGACGAGCATTATAACGCTTGAATTACAATATAAAACTATCAAAGCGATAAAAGGAGCTCCAAAAATATCGGCTATTTGCGAAAAACTTAGAAAGATATATTGCGAATAACCTATATTATCAAACCACAATTTCGGATAAAAATAATCCAAAGAAGTCATAACTAGCGGAAAAATCAGATAAAATATATAACCTTTCTTTCTTGCAAGGTATTTTGTTATAAAAACGGCTAAAAAATAGACTAAACCGTGATAAACCGATATAAATATCGTTACAATCATTCCTATTAAAAAACCTACAATCGTAAGGATAAACGAAGAGCCGCCGTTTGAAAAATACGATATGAAAGGATTAACCATCCACCATAAATGAACAAAATAGGCGACGCTTCCGAACAATAATGAATAAATTAGCGCTTCTTTTTTAGTTTCATACTTCATTGCCAGCATAAAAGGGATAAGAGCAAACCATGTCAGAAATCCAAACGAATAACCAACGTTAGATATAGACCACAATATCCCGATGGAAGTATAAAATATTATTTTATAATGTAACTTTACGTCTCTAATTTTATCTTTAATTAGAAGTTCCATATTTTAATCCAATTTATGTAGCGTTATACCTGATAATAATTTTGGTTCAAACCAAGTCGATTTTGGGGGCATTAGTTTGCCTGCGTCCGATACTTTAAAGAGCTCTTCCATAGTAGTCGGAAACATACTAAATACTACGGCGTATTCTCCCTTATCGACAAGAGATTTAAGATACGCGGTTCCTTTTATTCCGCCGATAAAATCTATTCTTTTATCCGTTCTGGGGTCTTTAATACCCAAAAGCGGTTCTAATATATTATTCTGTAAAATAGAGACGCTCAAAGATAAAATCGGGTCGCCTGAATAATATTGAGGTTTAATAGTTACAGAAAACCATTTTCCAGACATATACATTCCAAACTCTTTTTTAGTTCCCGGAACATATCCGCCGTCCTTATCGTTGGAAGAAACTTCTTTAACCGTAAATTTTTCAGAAATTTTAGCAATAAATTCTCTCTCCGGTAAATTGTTTAGGTCTTTCACAGCTCTGTTATATGCCATGATCCTCAAGTCTTTATCCGGAAATACAACCGCCATAAAATAATGGTACTCCCTCTCCTCTTTTCCGCCGACGTTATTTGTCTCTTCGTCCATTCTCAAAGCGTAGTTAACCGCCGCGGCCGATCTGTGATGACCGTCTGCAATATAAAGGCAATCCAGCTTCTTAAAATTATCGACAACGCTTTGGATAACCGACGGATCTTTAATCTCCCACAAAATATGACGAACTTTGTCAGGCGAGGTAAAATCTATGTAAGGAGAATTTTCGGTAACATTTTGGATAATATCGTTTAAAGGTAGAAAGCTCTTATATGACAAGAAAACAGGCTCCGACTGGCATTTAGTCAGTTTAATGTGCTTAATTCTATCTTCTTCCTTATCTTTTCGCGTATTTTCGTGTTTTTTTATAATCCCGTTTATATAGTCGTAAGCGTTAACGCAACCGACAAAACCGGTCTGAGATTTACCGTTCATAACTTGGCGATATACGTAAAATATCTCGCTATCCTCTTGCGCCAAATATTTATTATTTAAAAACATATCCAGATTTTCTTTAGCTTTTTTATAAACAATTTCCGAATGGCAATCTACGTCTTTAGGAAGGTCTACTTCCGATCTTGTTATATGTATTAATGAATATTTATTATCCCGAGCTAAATTCTCGCAATCCGAATAAGACAAAACGTCGTATGGAGGCGCAGTAACCTTTTCATAAAGATCTTTTGGCGGATGAACCGCTTTAAAAGATTTTATCTTGACCATTTTTCGCTCCTTCAGCTTAATCGCAACGAATATTATCCGTAACAATATTCTAAACTTCGGACTAAAATAACTTTTAATTGTTGAAAAGTCAATATTTTATGAATGGAATATTTTGCAAAGATTTAAAATATTTTTCATATATATTTGACAAATTTAAGAAAATATTTATAATATAAGTTGTTATTTTCTTTTGTTATATATTATAAAGTTTAAAATTAAAATAAAACTACTAATTTTACACATTTTAAAGAAAAGGGGAAAACTTTGAAATTAAAATCAATACAAATTAAGGTTATATCGGTTATCATACTAGCTTTAGTTATAGTCATTTTTTTATCCTTATTAATCTCGCTTACTATGCAAAGAAAAAGTCTTTTAGATACTTCCAAGCAAATTCTTACTAACGATACTAAAACTCTTAACGTGATGATTAAACATTTGATGATAAGCGACAACGCTTCTCTTGCAAAAGATACAATTTCAGATATAGAAAAAAGCAATAATTATATAGAAGTAGGCGTTTACGACATTGAAGGAGAAAAAAGATTTTCCGAAGAAGAAAAAAATATATTTAAAGACAAAAGTTTTCAAAACGCCTTAACAACTAATAAACCTATCGTATTAAATTTAAAGAGTAAAAAAGAGATGGAATATTATTTTCCAATCCAAAAAGAAGAAGAATGTATAAGATGTCATAAAGCCGATAGCGACATATTAGGAGTATCGGTTTTTAAAATATCCGTCGCAAATATTTACAAACAGCTAGATAGTATAAAATTTACTTTAGCGGGTTTTTTCATCGTTAACGGTATTATTTTAGCTATAATTTTATTGATTTTCCTAAAAAAAATCATCGTTAAACCTTTATACGCTATCGACGAAGTAATAAAAAACATTAAAGAGGGTAATTTTGAATCCAGAGTAGTCGTTAAATCTAACGACGAAATCGGCGAATTGTCAGGTTTCTTCAATAATTTTCTCGATAAATTTAAAGAAACAATTGTAAGCATCAAGCTCATAACTAATACAAGCAAAGAAGTAGGACAAAATTTAACTCAAATTGCGACGGATACTTCGGCAAGCACTGAGGAGATATCGGCAATAATTCTCTCAAGTAAAGAAAATATAGATATGCTTAACAGCAAGATACAAGAATCTGTTAAATCGGTATCTCAAATAGTAAGTTCCATTGGTAAGATAACCAACTCTATCGAAAATCAGTCCGCCGCCGTCAACGAATCTTCCGCTTCAATAGAAGAAATGGCAAGATCTATTGAAAATATGAAGTCCATGGTTGAAAACGAAAAAGTTCTATCGGACAACCTATCAAAAAAAGCAAAATCCGGTATTGATAAAATGGACGAGTCGATTGAAGCGATCGATAAAATATCAAAATCGACAAGCGCTATGCTAGAAATGATCGAAGTAATTAATAATATTGCAGAACAAACCGATTTGCTTGCTATGAACGCCGCAATCGAAGCGGCGCATGCCGGAGA
>JAGOCL010000312.1 GCA_017998755.1 Spirochaetota bacterium
GAAAGTATTAAACAAATTAAAAATTAAAAAGGGCATAATGCATCTTATAGACGAAAGTAAATCCAGAGAAATTCTTAATAGTATTTCAAATTATAAAACGATATCCGTACCCGGAGGAAGTTGCGCAAATACTATATCTACAATTTCCATGTTGGGCGGGAAATCAGTTTATACCGGTATAGTAACAGACGATATGTACGGAAGACTCTACGAATCAAAAATTGCTCAAAGAGGCGTTAAAACATTAATACGTAAAGTGGATTTTGGAATAACGGGAACTTCAATTATATTAACGACAGACGACGCTGAAAGAACTATGAACACCCATCTTGGAGTATGCAGAGAATACTCGAAAGACGATATTAATTTAGACGTACTATCCGAATCAAATATTTTTCATTGCACCGGATACCAATGGGATACTCCAACTCAAAAAGAGGCTGTAGAATTTGCTATGGCTAACGCAAAAAAATTTGGGCTTAGCATAAGCTTTGATATTGCCGACCCTTTTTGTATTGAAAGAAATGTAGGAGAATTTAAAAAAATTATAACCAATTACGTAGACATACTTTTTGGCAACAAAGACGAATCTAAGATATTAACGGGAAAAGACGATCCGATTGAAGCGGGAAAAGAGATAATTAAAATGGGGGTAAAGATAGCCGTAGTAAAAGTAGGTTCTAAAGGGAGCTATATTTTTTCAGGCGACGACGTAATCAAAATTGATATATACCCTGCGGAAAAAGTTTTGGATTCAACGGGATGCGGCGATATTTACGGCGGCGGCTTTTTATACGGTTATTCTAAGGGGTACGACTTTACTAAATGCGGGAAAATTGCCAGTTATATGGCTTCTTCTATTATCAGCGTTCCCGGAGTTCAACTAGAATCGCTTGATTTCAATAAAATCAATAAGTTTATTGAAGAAAATATTCTAAAATAAAACAACGTCGACAATACTATCTTTCATTACGCCTTCGCTTTCCCGAGGAATAATAAAAAACCCGTCTGATTTGGAGAGCGAAGATATTAATCCCGATTTGTAGAAAGTTGGAAGAGCGATATATTCATTGTTCTCTGAGTTTAATTTTACTATAACGGCTTCTTCTCGACCGTTATTAGACGGATAATTTGTCGTAAGTCTGGCTTTGATCGTAATTTGATTTGAGTCGTCGTTATATAAATACTTTAGAAACGGTTCGACTAATCTTTTATAAACAAAATACGCCGCTAACGGTTGACCGGGTAAACCGAAAAACGGGACGTCGTTTATTTTTGCAGAAATTGTCGGTTTGCCGGGTTTTATCAATAAACCGTGAAACAAAATCTTAGCGCCCTGTATACGATTTAATACGTTTATGGTTTCGTCCTTCAAGCCTTTTGAACTACCGCCGGAAAGAAGTATAACGTCGCATTCTGATAATTTACTATCTATGATATATTTTATATCGTCGGCGTTATCTTTTACTATACCAAATTGTTTTGGAATCGCTCCAAATTTTAAAAGCTCGTTAAATAATACATATGAATTAATATCGCGAATTTGAGAATTGCTAATATCTTCGGTAATATCGACTATTTCATCTCCCGTCGATATTATTCCTACAGTAATCTTATCAAATACTTCAATTTTATCTATTCCAAGTCCGGCCAGTATTCCGATTGTCTTAATGTTAATTTTATCGCCTTTCTTTAAAACCACTTCGCCTTGTTTGCAATCATCCCCAATTAATAAGACGTTATTTCCTGGCGAAGAGGGCTTGTTTAAATATACGTATCCGTCCATATAATTCTCGGTATATTCAATCATAACTACGCTATCCGAATTCTTGGGTAATTGTCCGCCGGTTGGGATATAAACCGTTTCGCCTTTTGATAGCGATATATCGGTTGGCGCTCCCATTATTATAGAGCCGATTAACTTTAATCTGCACGGGTAAGAATCCGACGCTCCAAAAGTATCAGACGATATTACGGCGTAACCGTCGACGGTAGATCTACTAAAACTAGGTATGTTTTGGTCTGATAGTATATCGGAATAAATATACCTTCCTAACGATTCGTTTATATTCGCTATTTGGGATTTTATCTTAAAGTCTTTGAAATTTAATTTAAGTACGTTTATCGCTTCCGATAGAGAAAGGGCTTCCAACATTTTGGCTTTTTAATTTATTAGAAGAATTCTGTCAAGTAAATTAAACTGTTTCTTTTTGTTTAAAAAATACTCTTCCCCTCTGATATCGCCGCTTTCGTCTACTACGATCTTTATCTTACCGATTTTCTCGTTTTTCAGACTGACTACGTCGGCAATTTTTCCGTTTGAAAAAGCTTCTTTGTTTTTTATGTATAAAATTAAATCTTTATTATCTCTAATATTAACAATAATTCCTGAATATTTATCCTCTAAAAGAGGAGTTAGGGAATTTTGATACATATATAAAATCGATTCAGAATCTTCTAATTGTTTATCTTTTTGCGCAAGCTCCTCTTCTTTTTGAACGATTTTTTCTTCAAGTTGAAGAATATCGTATTTTAATTTTGAAACAATTCTATTTAAGTCTTGAATAGATTGGTTTAAATTTTGAATCGTTCTATTTTTTTCCTCGACAAGAACGTAATATCTATTTATAAAAGTCTCGTATCTGTTGACTATATTCATGTAATAATTATATAAACTGTAGAATGTTTTAGGAATAGAATTTATGTACGGTCCGTCGTTTAATCTTCTCATCAAAGATTTGAATCCGGTAATGTATTCTCTTGTCGAATTATACTCGCTTTCGGTTAAGACGTTTTCCTGAGCGAACTGATCCTTGTAATCTATTAAGTAAGGGAAAATAAATACAAGTCTATCAGACGAAACGTCGCTTGTAAGATCGCTTGTAACGTCGTTATTAGAGATTATCGAATAATTTAGCGTCGTTGTCGAATCAATTTCATTAATTACGGAAAGCTTTAAAAATTCTTCATCGGTATATATGGGATTATATTTCAAAATTAAGCTATTGATATCTTTTTCTTTATTTTTGTTTATAATATTGATTAAACTTACGTAATAATCTTTTAAATTTTTATAATTTTTTTCTTTTTCTAACAATATCCCATCGTAGTACTTAGCTACTTTTCTTCTTTCAATATCAAATAATCTTTGCTGGTTGTTTAAAACCTCTTCATTTTTCTTTGCAGTCTCTATTTGTTTTTGATCGTAAAGTTTGATTTTTTCTTCTATCTCGG
Organism: Spirochaetota bacterium; assembly: GCA_017998755.1. Lineage (GTDB taxonomy): Bacteria > Spirochaetota > GWE2-31-10 > GWE2-31-10 > MWDO01 > MWDO01. The sequence continues at coordinate 3,235 of JAGOCL010000312.1, forward strand.
ATATTTCTTTCTCTTTTTCTAGTAATAGTTTTTGGTATTCCGATTTGAGTATAAATATTTTATTATTATTATCTCTTCGCATGATAGCGACTCTTCTATCAAATTCTGCGGGGGCTAAATTCTGAAGTTTTAGCGATTCGATATTTTTTAATAATTCGGCGTTTTTTTCATTGATTTTGATCTGTTTTTCACTTATAATATCTTCCGCGCCTTTTTTTGCCATTATAAGCTCGTTTTCGTATTTCTTAGCGGTGTTAAGTATCTCTTTTAGATCTACGTCTGTAAAATCGCTGATATTTATGTCAATTTTGCTGTTACTTTTTTCAATGAATTTTGTTATGCCGTATGTTATAAAAAAAATTATAATAAAAAAAAGCGCCATTGCAAGTTTATAAAGAAGTTCTTTATTTTTTTTATTCTTTTTGAATTCTTCTTGCAAATCGTAAAGATCCGGCGGACCGATTCTCTCCTCAATGTGCTGTTCTAAGAAAACCGTTATATCGGCGTTCTTCCTCTTTATTTTGTCGTCATTGTCCATATTCCGTTCCAATCCTTCGGCGGATCATAATTTAAAGTCCTATCTTTGAAAACGTCCGCCAATGATAACGAGCACTTAAGAAACTCTTTATAGGCGTTTTTCCAATCGCCGTCGTAATAAAGTTTTAAGCCTCTTTGAAAATTATCTAAATTTTTTATCAGCTCTTCCGAGAAATCTTTTTCTCTTGCGGGATAATATATTTTTTTTCCGA
>JAGOCL010000313.1 GCA_017998755.1 Spirochaetota bacterium
GGGAGCCGTTGTGGCGGCTCAATGGATCTATGGCAAAAAAGGATTTTTCAATATCGACGATTTAATGAACGAATTAATTGGATAAGATTATTCGTTCGTATAAATTTTCTACAAAATAGCCCGTTTCCTACGCTATTGCGTAATATATACACACTTTTTTTAATAAACCTTTTCATAAGACGTTTTCAATAACAAGAGATTGTCTATAATATTTGTTATTAATTTAATATAATTCATAATACTACAAATATTTCTTATTATTTTAGCCTATATTACTTTATTATAAGTTTTTTATTCATAATTCTGATAAATATAGTTATTGGCGCGGATATTGCTATTTTATTAATAGATAACTTTTAAGGAGGTTAGATATGAACAAGGAATTAATTAAAAAAGATTTTACGGATATTTTTCCGTCGTTTTTTAACGAGGGCGCAAAATGGCTACGAGGATTTAATTCCGAGTTTGACAAGATCCTTAACGGCAAATGCGATTTTGAAGATAGGGATAACGAATACTATATCGAGCTTGAAACGCCGGGAGTTGAAAAAGACGAGATAAATATCAACTTTAAAAACGACAACTTGGTAATAAACTGGAGCAGAACGAGAGAAGAAAAGAAGGGAAAAAGCGATAAAAACAGATACGAAAGATCATCGGGAAGTTTCCAAAGAAGTTTTTACGTAGAAGGAGCCGATTTTGAAAAAATTGATGCGGAATTAACAAACGGAGTGTTAACAATAACTATTCCAAAATTAGAAAAAGTAAAAGCGAAACAAATAACTATTAAATAAGATTTAAAATTTAAGGAGGAAAATATGTACAGAACAATTTTTGACGATCTTTACAGATTAAACAGGGAGATGAACAGATTATTTACCGGATCGGGAAAATACTCAAATTCGACTTATTGGCCGGAGATAAATCTCTACGAGAATCAATCCGAATACGTCGCCGTCGTAAATATTCCGGGCGTGGAAAAAGATAAGATTGCTATATCTTATAAAGACAATTCGCTAAAGATAAGCGGCGAAAAGGGCTCGGAAAAAGAAACTTCGGCTAATTACTACTTAAAAGAACGAAAAACCGGTAAATTTGAAAGAAACATAATGTTTCAAGAGAAAGTCGAAGCGGATAAGATTGGAGCGGAGATGAAAAACGGATTTTTACTTGTAAAAATACCGAAATCTCCCGAAGCTAAGCCCGTTACAATAGCTATTAAATAATATATAAGGAGGATAATATGAACTTAATGAAAAATGAAAACGCTCAGAATGTAGAAACCGCCAGAGGTTATTCGTACGTCGCGCCTGAATGCGATATCTTTGAGACCGACGGAGAATATAAAATAGTTTTCGATATACCCGGCGTAGAAAAAGATGATATAAACATAAAAGTTGAGAAAGAGGTTTTAACCGTTACGGCAGAGTGTAAAAAAGAGCCCGTAGAAGGTTACGGATGTCTAAAGGACGAATTTGACCTGTCCGGCTATACAAGGTCTTTCAACTTGAATAACGTCGTAGATACGGGTAAAATCGAAGCGGACTATAAAAACGGAACGCTTGAATTGACCCTCCCTAAAAAAGAGGAGCAGAAAACAAAAGAGATAAAAATAAAAGTATCGTAATAAAAATTTCAAACCTCAAAGCCGCCTCCGGAAATATGAGGCGGCTTTTTTTATTAATGTTATTAACTACGCTTTAAACGTTATAACTTTTTGAAAAAAATTTCTCTAAATCAAAAATTCAAAATTCCGATATTAATTGTATAGTAAAGAGAGGTAATTATGTTAAGAGGAATTTATACGGCGGCTTCCGGTATGGCGGCGATGGAAAAAAAGTTAGATATCATATCTAACAATCTGGCAAACGTAGATTTGGTCGGGTTTAAACAAGACATGGCTATAATGAAAGCCAACCCCGACATGCAGATAAGACGTTTCGACGACGATGGGAAACTATCGTTTCCTTTGGGGAGTTACGACGAAGCTCCGTTTGTCGGCAAACTCGGTACGGGCGTCGAGCTTAACGAGTCGTATACGGTATTCAATCAAGGCTCTTTAAAAGAAACCGGCAACGATTTTGATCTTGCTCTTGACGGAAAGGGATTCATAGCGATAGAAACCGAAAAAGGGGAGAGATACACCAGAAACGGCTCTTTTACTATAGATAAAGAGGGGTACTTAATAACCAAAGACGGATTGAAAGTTTTGACTGAAACCGGTCCTATAAAAATCAAGAGTAATAACTTTGTTATAGATAAAGAAGGCAACGTCTATCAAAACAACGAATTCGGACAGGACGAAGATCGGCTAGTGTTGAGAGAAGAAAACGAATGGAAAGAGACTGAATTTATCGGAAGATTAAAAATTGTCAGATTTCCAAGAGAAAGAGAACTTAGAAGAGAAGGAAATTCGTTTTTTTATGAAGACCAATTTACCGGCGAACCGTTTATAGCGGAAGGAAATCAACGCCCGAACGTTTTACAAAATTTTGTCGAAGCGGCTAACGTTAATCCCGTTACTGAAATGACAATGATGATCGAAGTGCAAAGGTCTTACGAAGCGAATCAGAAATCTATTCAATCTCACGATCAACTTTTAGGAAAATTAATTAATGAAGCCGGATTAGTCAGATAATCTGAGCTCTAGTTATATTTCCTAAAAAATATCTCTGGGCGGTACTCAAAGTGCATAAGATCGTATCTTTTCCACTTACCGCCCCAACAAAAACCGTATTTTTCAAAGATTTCTATCATCTTTTGGGGAAAATACGCTTTATTCTCTTCAGGTATAGCCCACCAATAATCGTGGAATTTCGAAGTCCAATACCAATATATCTCCTTATTATGCGTTATGGGAGAAATATCTATTGCTATCGCCCAAGAGTGTAACGACGGCCTTTTCTGATAAGCAACCTCGCGTCGCGAATACGACGAAATTGACCTTAAGTTTTTAAACCAAAGCTTAATATCTTCGTTTTCATCGATCTCTCTATTGATCTCGATTAGAGCTTTCCTAAACCGATAGGCGCATTTGTTTTTATTATTTATCTGAAATCTATATTTATTTATTTTAAAATAGCTGAAATTTGTCTCAATTTCTCTCTTATCTTTACCGTAGATCGAGTTGAAAAAAGCGTAATTTGTAAATCTGTCGTTTACAAAAGTAGAGAAAAATAACGGGTATTCGTCGAAAACCAAATCCGACTTAATATACTCGTAATATAAATAACTCGAGAAATTCTCATTTACAAAAACATCCTTTTCGGGAAGCATCAAGCCGTCTTTAAAAAAGAATTTTTCTCCGTTTTTCAGAAAAAATATTATATCGCGGCTATTTTCACCGTATATTAATTGAGCTTTGCTAAAATTATACCTATAAGACAAATATATAGCGTTTGCTTTATCGATCCATCTTATTTTAGAATATTCGTCGGTAAAAATCTCGTCAGGAAAGAAATCTTCCAAAATATTATCAAAATCATACGTCTTATTTAAAATACTCGAAATATCGCTAAAGTATACAAATTTAGAACTACTTTTATCAATCTCTTTTGATTCGTCGCTTTCCTTTATGTATAAGTATGTCAGATGAAACGCCATACCTAGATAGAGTAAAAAGACGAAAATAAATACAAAATATTTTGGTTTCATAGATTTGATAAAAAAAAGAGGCTGTCTTTAAGACAGCCCCTTTAATATTAAAATTTATTGACTAATTGCATTAACGGGGCATACCGCCGCGCAACTACCGCAGTCGGTGCATTTTTCAGCGTCGATTTTGTATGGACTCCCTTCGGATATAGCGTCAACCGGACACTCCGACATACAAGTCCCGCACTCGATACAGTCGTCAGAAATCTTATAAGCCATCTTGATAGCCTCCTAATAAATATTTCACATAATATACAAAAAAAAAACGATTTGGTAAATATATTTTACTATTAATATTGTAAAATAATTTAAAAGACTATCGTTAAC
>JAGOCL010000314.1 GCA_017998755.1 Spirochaetota bacterium
TTTCATTAGCGCATAATATCAGTTAGAGACCGTTTTGTCAAAAAATAAGGTAATCTATTTTTTTTTAACATAAGGTATAGTTTGCATAAGGAATCTGTACGCTCGGTTAACGTCGTTGAATTTTTTATGAGTCGATTCGCCAAGATCGGGATGATATTTTTTTGCAAGAATTCTGAATTGTTTTTTTATTATTTCAAGATCGTACGACTCCGGAAGTTCAAGCGCTTGAAACGACTCTTTGATCTTGTTGTAGTTCGTCAAAATCTCCCAAGTACCGTTTATAAATTGTTCGGCCGTCTCTTTGTCGAGTTTTGAATAATTCTCCGTATCGTAATAAAAATATTTAGTAGATAGTTGCTCGATTTCATATTCGCCGACCATGTTATAATGAAAGTCGCAATAACAAGATTTCCCCAATACTTCCGCTCTACAAAAAAGCCCCTTATGTTCGTCGTAAAATCTGCATTTTGAAGATTCGGGGTAGTCTGATAAGAACGTCCTCATAAAGTGGACGTTTAAATATTTATTTTCTTTATAATACTCTTCTTGAAGTTTGTATAAAACATAAAAAAGAGTAAAATGGTTTTGATATAGCTCGAGAGAATCGCATCTAAGAGCGTCTTTGTTTTGAAAAGACGCTCTCATCAATTCCGTCTCATAACAGGGCGTTTTGAGTCCCGCCAAAAACTCTTTAAGTTTTTTGATATTAATTCTTTTTAAATTTTCTTCAAAATTCATTTTAACAATTTAATATAAATACCGTCGTTATGCAACCATTATTATATGGATAAATAAATAAAAAAATAACTTTGCGTTTTTTTATTTTTTTATATATAATCAAGAAAAAATTTTGGGAGCTTATTTATGGCCAAAGAAAAAATTCAGGTAAACAGAGATATAGTTGAAAAAATAAAAAAATCTTTTTTGCATCATCGAAAATATTCTCTAGCCGCCGACGAATATTCGGCGACGTCAAACGACGATTTTTTTAGTCTCGCTTATACGGTAAGAGATTTGTTGATTGAAAAATGGATAGGAACTCAACAAGCGTACTATGAAAACGACGTTAAACGAGTTTATTACCTTTCTCTTGAGTTTCTTATGGGTAGATCGCTCGGAAATAGTCTTATAAATTTAAAAATATTCGACGAATGCGAAGTCGCTTTAAAAGAGCTTGGGCTGGATTTGGATATTATAAGAGAAGAGGAAAAAGACGCGGGGCTTGGAAACGGAGGACTCGGTAGATTGGCGGCGTGTTTCTTAGACTCGTTAGCTACGTTACAATATCCCGCTTACGGATACGGTATCAGATACGATTACGGTATTTTCAACCAAAAGATTATAGACGGATATCAAGTAGAAGAGCCGGATAATTGGTTGAAATTGGGTTGTCCTTGGGAGATAGAACGCCCCGAATACGAGATGAGAATACAGTTTTACGGAAACGTTACGAGTTATAAAGACAAACAGGATAAAATGCGTTTTAAATGGGAAAACACGCAAGACGTATTTGCAATACCTTACGACGTGCCAATACCGGGGTATAACGTCAATAACGTTAACACTTTCAAATTATGGAAAGCTCACGCGACAAACGAATTTGACTTACATGAATTTAACTTAGGAAACTATGTCGAAGCAGTTCAGGAAAAAAATAAATCTGAAAATATTTCAAAAGTTCTGTATCCTAACGACAACACCGAAACGGGTAAAATATTGAGATTAAAACAGCAGTATTTCTTTGTGTGCGCTTCATTAAAAGATATTATCAGAAGATTTTTGAAACATCGCAAAGATTTTAAAGAATTCCCCGATAAGGTCGCGATTCAGTTAAACGATACTCACCCGGCTATAGCTATTCCGGAACTTATGAGATTGTTGGTGGACGAACACGACGTTCAATGGAAAGACGCTTGGGACATAACCGTAAAAACATTCGGTTATACCAATCACACTTTACTGCCGGAAGCTCTTGAAAAGTGGTCGGTGCCTATGTTTGAGAAACTATTGCCAAGACACTTGCAGATTATTTATCAGATAAATTACGAGTTTTTGAGCGCATTATCGATGAAATACCCGGGAGACGTCGGCAGATTGAGAAGAATGTCTATTATCGACGAGTCCGGCGAAAGATACGTCAGAATGGCATACTTATCCATTATTGGCAGTCACTCAATTAATGGAGTCGCTAGACTACATTCGGAATTATTAAAAACAGATTTGTTGAAAGATTTCTCGGAATTTTATCAGGATAGATTTAACAACAAAACAAACGGTATCACTCAAAGAAGATGGCTGTTAAAGTCAAACCCAAGTCTGTCAAAATTAATTACAGATAAAATTGGAGATAAGTGGGTAACGGATTTATATCAGCTTAAACAACTTGAAAAATATGCCGACGATATGAATTTTATAAAAAGCTGGCAAAACATAAAGCTGGAAAACAAGAAAGTTTTAGCCGAGATTATCAAAAAAGAAATGGGTATAACGGTTGACGTAAATTCGATCTTCGACGTTCAAATAAAGAGACTTCACGAATACAAAAGACAATTGCTCAATGTTTTAAATATTATCAGCATGTACATTGATATTAAGAGTAATCCGAAAATTGATTTTGTTCCAAGGACTTTTATCTTTGGCGCAAAGGCCGCCCCCGGTTATTATATGGCAAAATTAATTATCAAGCTGATTAATAACGTAGGTTCTATAATAAACAACGACCCGGACGTAAACGGAAAGATTAAAGTTCTGTTTTTACCGAATTATAGAGTATCGCTTGCCGAAAAGATTTTCCCCGCTTCGGACCTGTCGGAACAGATTTCTACCGCCGGAAAAGAAGCGAGCGGAACGGGAAATATGAAATTCCAATTAAACGGAGCTCTGACTATCGGCACTCTTGACGGGGCAAATGTTGAGATCGCGGAAGAAGTCGGCGATAAAAACATATTTATATTTGGGTTAAAAGTAGAGGAAGTAAAAGATCTGTTGTCAAAAGGTTACAATCCCAGAGAGTACTATGAGAAGAATGTAAGACTTAAGAAAGTTATCGATCTAATCTCATGCGGATATTTTTCAACTGAGTCGCCCGCTTTATTTCAACCGATAATCGACGGTCTCTTAAACGGCGATCAGTATTTTCATCTTGCAGATTTTCAGGCATATTACGATTGTCAGCAAAGAGTCTCGCAAGAATACAAAAATTACGATAACTGGACTAAAAAGTCTATAATAAATGTGGCTAATACCGGTAAATTCTCTACAGATCGAACGATCAAAGAATACGCCGAAGATATTTGGAATATCAAACCTTGTAATTTTGATATGAAATAAATATCTTTTCATTCTATTTGTTAAAATATCCGGATAAATCGTCAAAAATAGCGTTTTATCCGGTTTTATATCCGCATAGCGGAATTACAAAGCGTTTCAAGGAAATATTATGAAAAAATTGGGTTTATTTTTTATTTTTCTAATTACTTTATCATTTAGCGCTGTAGCCGAAGACGTTGCCGATTCTTCGACTACAAATTCAAATTCTATAGAAAAGAGTTTTTTTGTAGAGTTAAAGAATTACATCGGTAAGACTATCGTCGTATATATTTCCGACGTAGATATTACCGTCAGAGGCGAGTGATTAGAAGTATTTTCAGAAGGCTTATATATAAGAAATATTTTTAAAATTCCCGTATTTGTTTCAAAAAGCTCTATTTCTTATATAGAACTTAAAAATACAGATGCTAAAAACGATTAGAATTTTTTTTTTATTTATATTTTTAATTTCCTGCCAATCAAAAAATATTATTGACGAATATTCCGCCGGAGAGACTAAAAACCACGGAAAATACGTTGATTCTTACGATAAATATATATATATTAACGAAATTATTGCGTTCAGCATAGAATTTGATTATAACTGGGAAATTAAGATAGATTACGATAAATTTAATAGTTTTGAAAAAAAGTTTGCCGATTATAT
>JAGOCL010000315.1 GCA_017998755.1 Spirochaetota bacterium
ACTAAGCAACTATATTTTTAAAACTTTTACAAAAGCGCAATTTTTTATCTAGATCGGCCTGTTAGGCGCATTTTTATCAACATACTAAGCGCTGAATAGAATCTAATTCTATTTGAATCAATCTCTTATTCTCCTCTAAATCATAATCATCCTGTAAACCTAACCAAAATTTAGCGGTATTCCCAAAAAATTTACTAAATCTCAGCGCCGTATCCGCGGTAATCCTTCTCTTACATTTAATTATTTGAGAAATTCTAGTTTGAGGTATTTTTGTTTCCTTTGCTAACTTATAAGCAGAAATACTCATAGGAATTAAAAATTCTTCATATAAGATTTCCCCGGGATGAATATTTGGCAACATATCCATAAATAATTCCTCCTTATATCTTATTAGTGATAATCTATAATTTCAACATTATAACAATTACCATTTTCAAAATTAAAACAAATTCTCCATTGATCATTTATACGAATGCTATATTGTCCTTTCTTATCCCCTTTTAAACTCTCTAGTCTATTAGATGGAGGAATTAACAAATCTTTTAATTCATTAGAGTTATTTAACATCCTTAATTTTCTTCGAGCTCTCTCTTGAATTTCAAGAGGTAAACTTTTCGATTTTATTCCATTCCAAATGTTTTCTGTTTCTTTTGAGTGAAAAGATCTAATCATAATTAATAATAATACATTGCGTTAGTAACGTCAAGAGTATTTAAAATATTTTTTAAATACTCTTTATTCTTTCAATTTATCTATCATAATTTCATTTACCAGAGCCGGATTTGCTTTTCCTTTAGTTTCTTTCATCACTTTACCGACAAAAAACGCCAAAAGATTTGATTTTCCGCTTTTATACTGAACTACTTCTTCGGCAAGCTCCTTTAAAATTTCGTCGATTATCTTCGATAAGAGGGCTTTGTCGGTTATTTGTTTATAACCGGAGTTTTCAAGGACTTCCAGCGGATTCATTTTAGATTCGAACGATTTCTTAATAATCTCTTTTCCGATCTTACCGTTAATTTCACCGGAATCAATTTTTCTTAAAAATCCGGCAAATTGAGACGGATCAAAATGAATGGCGTCGTTATTCCCGTTTAGATAAAACAAAACTTCGTTAAAAAACCAATTTGCCGCGTTTCTCGTATTATCGTAACATTTGACTGTATTCTCAAAATATTCCATATAATAAGGATTTGTTATTAATAAACGGCTTTCGTCGTAATTCAATCCGTAATTTTCCATATAGCTTTTTTTCTTAACAAGAGGCAAGTCGGGAATATTTTTCTTTAATTCGGTTATCAACTCTTCATCGAGCGTAAGAGGCAACAAGTCGGGGTCAGGGAAATATCTGTAATCGTCCGACTCCCCTTTCGTTCTCATAAGAATAGTTTTTTGCGAACTCTCATTCCACAACCTCGTCTCCTGCCCGATCGAGCCGCCGCGCTTTTTGATCTGCTTCTGCCTGTTTATCTCATAAATCAAAGACCTCTCTATCGCCTTAAAAGAGTTGACGTTTTTGATTTCAGTTTTTACGCCAAGTTTAACTTCCCCTTTTTTCCGGATCGAGACGTTGGCGTCGCATCTGAGATTCCCCTCTTCCATATTGCCGTCGCAAATACCCAAGCTCATCAATATCGCCCGTAGCATTACGACGTATTCTTTGGCTTCCTGCGGCGAAGATATATCGGGCTCGGTAACTATCTCTATCAACGGGCAACTCGCTCTCTTGAAATCTACGGCGCTCGCTTTAGCCCCCCATATACCCGGCGAACCGACGTGAATCATCTTGCCCGCGTCTTCTTCGATATGAACGCGGTTGATTCGGATTTTTGTTACGACGTTATCGACCTCTACTTCAAGATAGCCGTTTGAACAAATCGGTTCTTCAAATTGAGATATTTGGTAACTCTTTGGAAGGTCGGGATAGAAATAATTTTTTCTGGCAAATACAGACTTTTTATTTATAGCGCAATTCAACGATAAACCGGCTTTTATAGCCATTTTTACCGCCTCGGCGTTCAGTACCGGCAAAACTCCCGGCTGACCGGAGCAAACGGGGCAAGTATTATTATTGGGAGTTTTACCGAATTCCGTCGAACATGAGCAAAATAGCTTTGAATTAGTTTTTAGTTGAGCGTGGACTTCAAGACCTATCACCGCTTCGTAATCTTGCGCGTCGTCGCCCCTACTTTCTCCTTCGGTAGTCTCTTTTTCTTCGCCGCTTTTTCCCTTATGCGGAGGGACAAGGTAGCTTGTTTTGTCGATTAACGGAGCGTTTTTGAGTAACATTTCCGTTAGACCGCTATCAAAAGCTATGTCTTCGCGAAGGGCTTTTTTAGGAAGAATATCGAGTTTATACTCTCCGTTATCCTGAAAATTGTTTATAATCTCGGCATATTCTAGGAAATCGCCGATTTCTTTAGCAAACAGCGTCTCTTCTTCAGGGGTTATATCAAGCCCCGATAATTCTATAAGATTTTTTAAATTAATTTGTTTTTTTTCTTCCATTTTTTCTTCCTTTACAAACGGTCTAATTATGGGGTCAACCTGTTTCTGTCTCGAGGGAATAGAGACGCTTCGCGGACGTTGTCCAATCCGAGAAATTTCATCGTCAAACGTTCGAGCCCCATCCCAAGTCCTCCGTGCGGCGGCATACCGTGTTTAAACGTCTCAAGATAATCGCTAAAATCGTTTGGATTTGAACCGAAATTCATAATATTCTTCTTTAGAGCTTCGTATTCGTTTATTCTCTGGCCGCCGGTGGTTATTTCCAGCCCTTTGAAGAGCAGATCAAACGATCTTGTGTAACCGGGGAGTCGTTCGTCGGGCATAGCGTACATCGGACGCTTCTTGACCGGATATCCGAGTATATATACGAACGAAGATCCTTTTTCTTTCTCAAAATAGTCGCATATAACTCTTTCCGCTTCCGGAGAAATATCCCCGTCCGTATCCCGAACGCCGTACCTTGCCGAGATTTCAAGAGCTTCAAGAAAATGTATCCGCGGAAATGAGTCCGGAATTTTGACGTTAACTTTGAAATCTTTAACTATTCTACCATGTTTCGTCATTAGCTCGTCCATCATGTTCTGCAATAACGCTTCCTGAACGTCTATGATATCCTGCTCGTCCTTGATAAATCCTATTTCAAAATCCATACTGGTATATTCATTCAAGTGCCTAACCGTGTTATGCAATTCGGCTCTAAATACCGGCCCAACCTCAAATACCCGCTCGTAACCGCTTCCGACCATAATTTGCTTGTAAAATTGAGGAGATTGGGCTAAAAACGCCTGTTTTTCGAAATATTTTACTTCAAAAATATTCGATCCCCCTTCGGTGCCGCTGGATATCAGTTTAGGCGTTTTTATTTCCGTAAAATTCCTTTTTCTCAAGAAATCCCCGAAAAGCCGGATCATTTCCGATTGAATTGTGAATATCCCCTGAATTTTGGTATTTCTTATCGATATTGTCCTGTTATCAAGAATTACCGGCAGAGATATATTCTCGTAATCGTCGTAAATATTTAACGGCGTCTTCCCGTGAGAATGACCTATTATTTTAAAGTCCTCGACTTGGATTTCTATGTTATTATAAACGCTTCGTTTCTCTTCTGTAACTGTTCCGTTTATCTCCACGACCGTTTCAAGATGAATCTTTCTTTTTTCATTCTGCTCGATGACAAGTTGCGTAAATCCGGTTCTGTCTCTAAGAATGAAGAATTCAAGCCCGCCGAGCGATATGATTTTATGTATCCAGCCCGAAACCGTTACTTTCTTGCCTATATAGTTTTTAAGTTCGCCGCATAAAGCTCTATTTGAGATATTTTTCTCTCTATTCATATACGTCAACGATATTTCGGCGATTTTTTCATTCGAATACGACGTTATAACCTCGTCGGTAAATTCGTTCTTAACGCTCGGCGTATAATTCGATGTTTTATTTAATAC
>JAGOCL010000316.1 GCA_017998755.1 Spirochaetota bacterium
AAATATTTGAGATCGTATTATTTTTCTGACTATCAAGACGTAACCGCCTAATTCAATTTTATCCTCATTTTTTGGAACTTTTCCAAATAACTGCAACATCATATCGTTTAAATTTCCTACGACGTCGGGAAGGGCCAAATGAAATTTCTCTCTAAAAGATTTCATCGGTATACCGCCGCCGGCAATATAACGGCTCTCGGAAATTTTATAAAAAAAAGTAGGCAACTCCTCGGCCTCTTCGTTTAGATCCCCGATAATAGCCTCGATAACGTCCTCAAGCGTAATAAGCCCTACCGCTCGGCCTTTGGAGTCTTTGACCGACGCTAAATGCTGGCGGCTTCTTGACAATATTTTTAAAGCGGTAAGAAGGTTGTCGTTTTCTTCGATATTAATAATCGGCCTGCATATACCGAGTAACGAAGGATCTTCGGGATTCGTCTGGAGAGCGCTTATAATGTCTTTGAAATTCACATATCCTACGACTTCGTCGGCGTTACCGTTTTTAACTAAAGGAAGTCTGGTATGATGATATATGTGCGCTTCAAGTAAGGCGTCCATAAGACTCATATCCGAAGATAGGTACTTCGCTTCCTCTTTCTTTACCATTATATCTCTAATTTTTATTTTTTGCAGTTTGAGAGTCTGGGATAATATTTGTTCCTGATCTTTACTAATCATGTTATTCATAGAAGCAAATCTTGTCAAAACCGCTATGTCGTCAACGCTTTTTTCTTTGCGCGCCTCTAATATATTTTTAAAAGGTTTGATTAATATTGTAATTATAAAAAGTAAGGGCTTAAATATCTTTATAAAGAAATCAATCGGTTTTGCAAAAAACTCCGCTATCTTAACGTTATAAGTAACTCCGCATGTTTTAGGCAGTATATCTGATATAATCACTAAAACAAGAGGAAATACTAAAGCAAACGCAGGCAACAAAACCAATCCAAATTCTTTGTAAAAGAAAGCTCCGGCTACGGATGCTCCCGTCGCATAAGTAAAAATTCTTATAATTAATGAAACGCCGATGGGCTCTTGTATATTCTTTTTGAATTTCTGTAAAATATTGGCCGACGGGAGGTTGGTTTCTGCGATTTTGGCAATATCCGTCAACGATACGCTTAGTATAGACGCTTCAAATAACGAGCAAACCGCCGAGATTATTATTGTAAGAAATACCGATAATAACAATACTACCATTCGTTACCTCTGCCCAAACCGAGGCGCTATATTATCTTTTTATGGATAAACTTTTTTTTACCGCTTGAATAATCCTCCGCTATATGACCTTCCCCTTGAAGTATGTATTTGTATATAACAAGCCCGTCGAGCCCAACCGGGCCTCTGGCGTGAATTTTATTCGTACTGATGCCGACTTCCGCTCCAAAACCGTACTTGAATCCGTCTGAAAATCTTGTCGAACAATTGACGAACACATCTGCCGAATCGACAAGCGCGGTAAATTTCTCGCAATTTTTAACGTTTTTTGAGACGATGCTATCCGTATGACCAGAACCGTATTTATTAATATGCTCTATCGCTTCGTCGACGTTTTTAACGATCTTTATCGATAATATATAGTCGAGATACTCCGTAGACCAGTCCTCGTCAGTCGCGTCTTCAACGTCTTTTAGTATCTCTTTTGTTTTTTTATCCCCTTTCATAATAACGTTCTTCTTATCAAGCTCATTCTTTAGAGCGGGGAGAAATTTATTTGCAATAGTTTCGTTTACCAATAGCGTCTCCAGAGCGTTGCATACGGCGACGTATTGAGTTTTTGAATCGTAAGCGACTCTGACCGCCGTATCGATATCCGCGTCGGAATCCACATACAAATGGCATATTCCGTCGGCGTGTCCCAAAACCGGTATGAGAGAATTCTTCTTTATATATGAAACGAACTGATTGGATCCTCTGGGTATTACTAGGTTGATATATTTATCGTATTTTAACATAGCCGAAACTTCTTCGCGAGTCTCAAGGAGATATAACGAGTTTTTGAACTCGTCGCCGACGGACTCGATTGATTCTACGACTATGTCCGCAAGGATCCTGTTAGTCCGAGCCGCCTCTCTCCCCCCTTTGAGGATAACGCAATTGCCCGATTTGATGCCAAGAGTAGATATTTGGATCAAAGCGTCTGGTCTCGACTCAAATATTATACCAATGACGCCGATAGGAACAGATTTTTTTGTCAAGACGAGACCTTTATCGAGTTCGGTAACTGCTAATATCTTATTAGTCGGATCTTCGAGTTTAATCAAATCTTCAATGCCCGTTATCAACCCCTCGATTTTTTTATCGTCTAATAAAAGCCGTTTTAACAGAGTATCTTGCAAATTTTCGCTTTTCGCGATCTCTATATCAGATAAATTCTCATCTATAATTCGAGCTTTATTCTTTCTCAAGTTATCGGCGATTTTTTTTAAAGCCAGATTTTTTGCGTCGCCGGAAAGACTCGACAATAAAGCCGATTGCTTTTTCATTTTTATCAAAATTTGTTCTAAATCGATCATATTAATCTCCACGTTTCATTAATTCAACTTTAAACAAATTTGACGTTTATGTCAAGACTATAATTAATCGTCCAAAAAAAAGCGAAGAGTACGTTTTAACGCGCGCTCTTCGCTTCAAAATATTATTTTATAAAAAAGCCGTTATTTGATCGATTCAAGCATAAATGATCCGTCTATAACCAAATTCGGGTCGACGGCGTAATCTTCCGGCAATTTTTTCTCGCTTTTTTTGTACAATTCTGCCGATATATTAAAAATATTATATGCTGAAAACTGTTCGTTATTATCAAAAAATCTTTTATTCTCTTCTTTACCGGCAATTTTAACGTCGTTAAACATCAGAGCGACCTCTTCAGCGCCGCCTTTTATACCAAAAAGATCGGCTATTTGCCCGGCGACTTTTTCTTTATTCTGTAAAAATAAGTCGTAACCGTCGATCATAGCTTTAGTAAAATTCTTGATAATTTCGGGATTTTCTTTTACAAAATCCGCTCTCGCCAGATATATATCCGCGATTAGCCCGTAATAGGGATATTCGTCCGAAGTCGAAGCTATAATCTTCGCGCCTTCAATGTAAGACTCTTTTGTATTGTCCGTTAGATCGTAAATAAAAGGCGACCAAGTAACGCAAACGTCGAT
The DNA here is from genome assembly GCA_017998755.1 of Spirochaetota bacterium. Lineage (GTDB taxonomy): Bacteria > Spirochaetota > GWE2-31-10 > GWE2-31-10 > MWDO01 > MWDO01. The sequence continues at coordinate 3,156 of JAGOCL010000316.1, forward strand.
GTCTTTTTGAGTAACAAACGCGTCTTTCGCTAAAATAGCGTCGCCGACGTATATCATATTTACGTCGCCCGCTTTTAGACCGAATTTATCCAGATAATACAATATAAAATAATGCGAAGGAGTATATTGAGCCGTAACGATTTTCTTACCTTTGAGGTCGGCGCCGTCTTTGATATCGCCTCGAGCTATGATACCGTCTCCTCCTCTGGAATAATCAAAAAGGCCGATTACTTTCGGCGTCGTCCTTGAATCTTTGCTGAGTTCAAGGTAATGTATCGGAAGCATATCCATCGTCGACCAGATAATAGGATAAGCGCCGCCGGCAAAACCGATAAGCTGATTAGTCGGATTTTCTTCCTGAATCAACTCTACTTTAAATTTGCCGTATTTATAAAACAACGAATCCTCGCTTGGACTCGCTCCGCCGTTAGCCGCAAACAACGCCGCGTAGCCGCCCCATGTAACAAGCGGAATCTTAATTGTTATATCTTTCTCCTTTTTACAACACGGTAGCAATAAAAGAGTAATAATACATACGAAAAGCGCCAATTTTTTCATTTTTTTCTCCTAATTTAAAAAAACATGATTTTATATCTCAATTTAATAGTATCAATAATATTCCTTATATGCAAGTAAAAAATTATATGTAAAATTGATATAAAAATATTTAAAATTTTCTTTAAATTTGATATAAATATAAATCTTAATTTTTTTGGATAAACGTTATGAAGAATGTCAAATATATTTTTGTATCGGGCGGCGTATGTTCGTCTTTAGGAAAAGGGATAGCA